>NZ_JBHSPY010000002.1:0-188403 GCF_042658245.1 Neisseria weixii | reverse complement strand
GTTTGATGGCTTTATTCAGTGCAAATTGGAATTTGTTTGCAGAATCGCCAACCAAAGAAATATCGTGAACGGTGAAACAGGGCGATTCGTTTTGAGGAAGCAGCAATGAGGAAACGGCTTCTGCGGTTCGGTCTAAGCGCACATCCGGGGCAGACTGCATTTGCTGCTCAAGTTGGCGGAGACGTTGCTGCTCCTGCTGGGCTTGTTCTTGCTGAATCAGACCTGCTTGTCGTTCATCAGCCAGAGCCGGCATAGCCGTAGTTGCCAGCAAAGCGAACGGCAACATCAATGAACGGCAGCTTGAAGAAAAGTGAAAGGCGGACATGCTTGGAACCTGTAAGGTGTTTGACTGAGCCATGTTATTGGAATAGGGTAAAGAAAAGCAAAGTTCATAAAACCAAAGGTCAATTATTTGGATAGTCGGCCACTTCAATTAGTAATTGACTTGTTATTTTATATAATATAATCAATATTATATTTGAAATTTACCTTAAATTTAGGGCCGAGTGAATGAATTGCGCGATAGCAGGGGAAATCCACACTATTTCAGTCCAAATAGATATTGTTTTTGCATAAAAAACGGCTGCCGAAGCAGCCGTTGGGGTTTAGCGTTTACCGCACAGAATCAACATGTCTTCCAGGTATTTCAAAAGGTACTGCTTTTCCACCGGCCAATGGCGGTCGGTGTCAAAGGAATACCACGAACCTGCCCAATCGTTGATGAACCACGCCGTCGTCCAAAAACCATTGCTGTGGCGGGCACTGTTGATTTCCAGCTTGTCCTGCCGGATTTTACCGCCGTAGCCTTTTGAATGAATCAGAATCGGGATGGTGACGCTGCCTAAAACATCGGCGTAGCGGCTGATGCAGGCCTTGGCCTGCATCAGCCGTTCGACATCGATTTCAATAGCTGTATCGGGTACGCTCAAGTCATCGTCGGAACTGCACCAGAACATACTTTCCCGGTCATTGGATTTTTCAGAGATTTCCAAGTAAAGCATAATGAGGCGGTCTTGGATGTTGCTACAAGGGTAAAACTTCAGTTCGGATTCATACATACGTTGCCCCTTCAGATACAAAGAGACGGATGTATGCCCTGACGGGATACACCCGCCGGGTGGGTTGCTTTTCAGACGGCCTTATTCGTCATCATCTTCCTCATCTCCGTATTCGTAGCCGAACACTTCGATGGCAAACTGACGGATATTACGGCCGCTGTCCGATACCTGTTCGTCAATCAGGACAGCGCCTTCATTACGATACCGGCCGGCTACGCTGTTACTCTTCTCGAGATAGATGGCTTCAAAGTTCAGCATGGGGAAACCTTTGACAAGCGCACGATAAAAAACTTCCGGCGGGCACCATCCGGATTCGAAGGAAGCCGTCAGCTTTCCCGGAGCCGGTGATACCCGGCAATAGAAGGCTTCGCGGCCGACACCCCCAATGTTTGATACGCCACGCATAGGCACTCATCTCTCCGACCGCCTGTTGGCAGGCTTGTGCGGATTCGAATACGTCGCGCTGATAATCGTAGCGTTCAGCCAAGTCGGAATCGGCATTCAGACGGCCTACCAAATCATCTGCCGTCATTTCCTGCCAACAGGGAAAGTCTTCGGCCAACTTTTCAGCCAAAAGACCGGCCGGGCCGGTGCGGTCAGGCTTCAGGGCTTTGGGTAACAAGGTATCCGGCCCTGCCTGAGCCAGTACGGTCATCAGCAGATTGAGTGCATGGTAATCGAGTTTGGCCAAAACTTCAGGAACCGGCACAAGGCCGTTGAAATCCAGAATCAGGCCGTCGCCTTTGTCCGGATGGTTTTCGTGATTCTCACGCACAATCAGTGCGGTGAGGCGGTCGATTTCCAGCTGTGTGCCGGTAACGGTAAAGCTATTGGAACACCAATTAGGCATAACAGACTCCTTAAAAAACAGGGCAGCATGCCCCCTGAGGGGCAGACCGCCCCTCAGGGTTACAGGTTAAACAAATGCGGTGAGTTACTCGTCATCATCGTCATCAAACGTCCAGCCGAAGTGCTCCGCTGCGAAAGCTTTAAAATCGCCATCTTCACAAGGGAAGTCCTCCAGCAGGCCGTCTGAAGCGGTGAAGGTGCCGGCAAAGCCGCCGCCTTCGTCGATGTAGTGCACCATCATTTCGACACTCGGAAAAGCATCGGCCAGAGTTTCAAACAGCGGCTCCGGCGATGACCATGCCGTGTCGAAGGTAACGGAAAACGAAGTATCCGACCATTCGTTGAGGTACTGGTGGTAGGCATTCCACTTGGTTCCCCAGTGGCGGTTGCACCATTCATACCAGGTCGGGCAGCCATGCACGGCAATGTTGCGCTGAATCTGCTCCAGATAAGGCCGGTTGAGGCCGATTTTCTCAAGCAGTCCTGGCGTGGACAATACCCGTTCTTTCAGACGGCCGACCGTATCGGTCTGCCAATCCACAAGCGTTTCAAAGTGCTGTTTCAGTCTCGATGCGAGCCAGATCTTGCCGAATGCTTCATCAGACAAAAGCCAGTCGTCTTTCATCGTCAGCCAGTCCTCGGCACTGGATGACCGAACCGTGCTCGATGTCCATACCTTCCGGCTGGGGCAGGAGGGCGTTGAAGTCAACCACCATATCCGGCAGCTCGGGGCTGCTTTTTTGGTCGGGAGAGCCGGCGTGGAACCACGCGGCTTTCAATTCGGCTACTGCTTCGGCCGGACCGTTCACGGTCATGATGTTGGTAACATGGTTAGGCATGATATTGCCCCATAAAAAAGGAGCCGGATACCCCTGACGGGGCATCGCGACCCCGTCGGGTTAAAAACAGGCTTGCGCCCGGTTGGATAAAGTTACCGCCGGCAAAACCGGCGCACATTTCAGGTAACAGGTGCTTTTAAACAGCCCTTACTTCAGGCTGTCGAGATAGGCTTTGACTGTATAGCAGGCCCAGCGGTAAACCACTTCCCAGCGTACTTTTCCCGGCACTTCCAAAATCCGGCTGTGTTCGTGACCGAAGTCTTCCAAGGAAAAACCATGATCAGACATCCACCAAGAGATGGTTCTGCTGTTGCGCCGGTACAGCCATTCGGCATCGACTTCGTCCAGCTTGTCTGCCAGAACGCTTTCGATGTTTTGCGGGCCGTATTCGACATCCTTCAGCAGATAGGCAATGTCGTCATAACCGCCGAAATTCGCAGCGACGGGAACCAGCAGGAAATCCTGCGGCTGGCCGTTGGTGCAATCAGACACCGCCTGCATCAGCAGGGCGTAATCCACGCCCCGGCCGGCCATAATACTGCCGAATACTTCCCGGGCAGCATCATCGGGCAAGGTGCTGAGGAACGCCGGTTGGCGGTAGGCGGCCAGCCAGTTTTCCTGATTGGGAAGCGTCGGAATCACTACCGCTGCGCTGTAACAGTTGTCACTGCGGCTCGGCATGGATTCATGCACGTTTTCGTTGCGGATATACTCAGCCACCGGTAGGACGGCATCAACCAGATCGCCGGAATAGCCCAGCTCACGCAGTTTTTCGCCGACCACGTCTGCCGGTTCCGGATATTCCGCATCCGTCATCCGCAGCACTTGGCCGTTTAAGGCTTCGGACGCACTTGCGGCCGCCTCGAATTCGCGGTGGAACCAAACGATATAGGTATTGGAAACGGTGTTCACGGTGAAACTCCTTTTTGAAAATCGGAATACCGCGAACCCTGACGGGACGAAGTATCCCGTGTTGGGTTGAAAAAAGATTCCCACCGACACCTAAGGTGTGGGTGGGAATCGGGTGTACCGCTGCGCGGTACGGGTTGAATGTTACTTCAGATTCTGTTTTTGCCGGCTTTCATTTTTTCTTCATGCTCTTTTTTCAGTTTGTTAACCGAATGTCGGGCAATAAAGAAAAACGTCCAGACCAGTGCAAGCACAATCAGCAGAAATACAGTCAATGAGTCCATCAGTCCTCCCCCTTCCAGCTCATCCATGCCTCATTATCAGCAAGCCAATACAGAATGCAGTAGCAGGAGAAAGCAAGGGTTAAAAATACAAAAACATTCAGCCACCGATATTCAATCGGGGCTTCACTCAGTTTGAAATACGGCAGAATTGCAATCAAGCTGGCTTTGGTAACATCTTCAAACAATTTGTACCAAAAGTCAAACAAGTGCTTTGCCATCGGAAGACGTATCAGATCAGAAAGTGTCATTCTCTCTGCTCCTGTACGCATTTGGATTTTAAACACATAAGGTATGTCCTCCATGTTGTGTGAAGACATACCTGCCTGACGGGGAGTCTGTCCCCACAGGGTTAATAAAAGTTGAAAAAAAGCCGTGGCCGCACGAATGCGGGTGGTGATGGTTAACAGCAGCACCGGGACAGTGAAACGACTGTCGGCGTTGGAAACAGGTTTTTCAGACGGCCTGAAATTACAGGCCTTCTGAAAAACCTGCCTCGAAAGGCAGGTCAAACCTCAAACAGCAGGTGACAAAAGCCGGCCGCCAACCGTCAGCGACGGATAACGGGCGGCCAGCATCATGGCCGTATCGGCCAGAAGCACGGCAGCGGTCGGTGCTTTCGGATACGGGTCGATGGCAGGCAGCGGATAAGCATTGATGTCCTGATAGTCGATGTAGGTATACACCGGATGACCCGGGCCGTAGCGCCGCGTATGGCGGCGGCACAGGCGGACATGCTCTTTGGCCACTTCATACAGCTTCGGACAGCGTCGGCGGAACTCGGCATTAAATGGTGCGGCCAGTTCTTTCGATACGCCAACGATGTACGGATTACCATGCTGTTGCAGCCATTGGCGCATCAGCTCGATTGCAGACGGGTTCATAACAGCTCCTTAACGGCAAACAAAGCGTAAAACCCGTTCGTGGAAGACGGGCTTCCACGCAGGTTGGAAAAAGGTTTATCCGCAAAAACAGTGGATAAACCGACGGGCAGCTCGGGCAAACTTCGGTCGGGCTTTGGTTTGCGCGACTGCCTAATTTTTAGGCACGAAACAGACGGAGGCCGTCTGAATCATGCTCAATAATCTTCGGCCAACAGAATGGTGGTATAGCTTCTGTCCCATTCGGTGATGACGTAGATTTTCTGCTCCAGTATCGTGTAGGCGGAAAAAATCCGCCCTTCCTTACCGGCCTCCAAAGCACGCAGGTTCAGCTCGCGGTCTTCGGCATCCATATCTTCCCAACAACCGGTCACATGGGCACGCAGCAGTATGCGCTGCCAGAGATGTGCCTCGGTCAGCTCCTCCGGCAGGTTCTCTTCCGCCCAGCTTAAAGCGTTGCGGGTGCAGACGCACCGGCCGAGCGGGAACAGTTCGGGTTTGCTGCATTCGAGACGGCCGGTCAGCAGTTCAGGCAGTTCTGTGCGGATGGTTTCGTTTGGGGCGTACATACGCGTTCTCCTAAAAAAGCGGGTATGCCGCCCTGACGGGCAGCCACCCGCAGGGTTGGTTTAAAAATTATTTGATGGTCAGCACGTCGCCGAATCCGGGGCTATCGGCCGTCAAATCGACGGCGCGGATGCTCGGTACGAAACGGTCGAGATTGGTGGTCACGTATTGCACGCTGCCATCCTCTCTGACCTGTTCCTCGGTGCTGCTGACTTGGGTTTTATGGGTACTGCCCTTAATCAGCAAACGCCGGCCGTCCGAAGCGGTAACGATGCCGCTGACCTGGCCGGCGGCCAGTGCCAATGCGGCATGCCATTTACCCAACGCGCACAGCGGCCGTCTTTTTTCAAGCACACAATCCTCCCGAAAAAAACGTCCGAAATGCGGCCACAGCGTCTGATTGCCGATATGTGCCAACTCGTCGGCCAAACCGTCGGCTTCGACGGAATGGTTGAGTGGCCGGAATGGTTTGGCTGCCGCCGCCGGTACTTCATACCAGTAGTCGGCCTCTGCCTGATGTACGGGAACGGCAGCTTCCGGCTGCAACAGCACTTGCTGCTGGGTTTTGGCCAAGATCTTACCGATGCTGCTGCGGTTTCCCGCCTTCCTACCGAAAACCACCACCTGCCGATAGGTATAGACGGCGGCGCGGTACATCCGTATTTCGGTAAAGCGTGAAGCGATTTCGGCAGTAAAACGGTCGGTTAACGCTGCTTCGGGTATGATCAGCACCAAAATACCGCCGTCCTGCAGCACCGGCACCGTGCGTTCAAAGAAGATTTCCTCCAAACGTTTGGTACGGCCGGCCGACAGGTTGTCGGCAGCGGAAAAACCATAGGGCGGGTTCAGAAACAGCAGACCGACGGTTCTGGCCTGCAGGATGCAGTTTTCGATATCGCCTTGGACGACACAATCCAGCACGGCAGCCGCCGCCCGGGCGCGCTCTTTGTCCAGTTCGACACCGAAGCTGCCGCATTGCGCACCGCAGCCGGCCAGATGGCCTGCCAGCACCGCCAATGCTTCACCGGTGCCGCAGCAGGGGTCGAATATGCGGATATTGCCGCCGGCAATGTCCAGCCGCGCAGCGATACCTTCCAACGTGGCTGCGTCGGTTGGGAAATAGCCGTTGTCGGCATGATTGTGCGCGGTGCGTGGGTGCATCAGATGGTTGGTGGAATTCATGAAAGCCTCCGTAAAGAAAGCGGAGGCCGCCCCAAGGGGAAGCCCCCTGAGGGTTTAAAGAAGAATGCAAAAAATCCCACCGCCGCATGATTGCGGAGTGTGGGATTCTGATGGCTCGAAAGAGCCGAGTTGGTAAAAAATGAACCGTTTAACGGTTCTCGTGCTCCTCTGTCATACGGTCGCGTTCAAGCTGTTTACTGATCCAGTAATTGAAAGCAAGCACTAATGAGAGGATAAATAAAAGTCCGCCGATCAGCATGACGTATCCTTTCGGGTTAATGAATCACGGTGTTTGCGTAATTTGTCAGCACAGACTTGGACAAAATATCCAATAGCTGCCAAAACAACTACGCCGACAGCGCGCTCGGCCAATGAATGCGAATTAATCCAGAGTAGCGGCAAAACCGCAATCATTGCAGCCTTTGTAATATCATCCAGCAGTTTAATCCACGATTCAAGTGTTTCCTTGTGTAACGGGAAACTGAATTTCAAGTATTTGAAAAATTTCACATCGGTGTCTCCATAAAAAAGCGGGGATACACCGATGCCCTGGCGGGGACGGTATATCCCCACAGGGTTGCAAAACTGATTGAAAAAGGCTTTACGCCGGTTTTACAGGAATTTGATAACCACAGCCATAACAGTACCGATGGCTGCAAACATGCCGGTCACAACCAGTATGGGATACCAGCGAGTTTCGGCATTGAGCTTGGCTGATTCTGCAATCAGCTTCGCAATTTCCGCATCGATTTTGTGCAGTTCTTTCTGTTTCATTTCCTGCTCCAATAAAGGTTCGGTTTTCATATTTACGTCTCCATAAAAACGGGGACGTACCGCCCTGTGGGGGGGTATGTCCCCACAGGGTTGGTCAAAAAGTTGTAAAAAGCGCCGTGCCCGCACTCATGCGGTTGGGTGATGGCTAACGGCAGCACCCGGGACAGAAGAAACAGTCTGCCGGCTGTGTAAAACTTAAAGCAGTTTGGCGGGAATGTTCCGTTTTTTCAAAACGGCCACCGCTTTTTTATCAAAAGTCACGAATTGTCCGTCAAATATCCTTCTACCGGTATATTCATTTACGCCGTCGGCAAAATCGCCGCCGCATTCCAACTGTTCCAAGCCGGCATCGACGGTATTTTTCTCATACATCAGGTTTTCGATTTCGGTCATTGTCCTGATTGCGGCTGCAACCTCTTCTTTGCTGTAACGGTACAACCGCATTAAAACCCAAACCAGCTCACAGAATACGGAGGTGGGTACGCAGACTTTCTCTGCTTTTGAGAGGATGTTTTCCGCGATCAGCGCCTGCTTTTCATCGTCCCGGGTCAATAAACGTACCAAGACATTGGTGTCTGCAGTAACCTTCATTTTGCATCCTTGCCAGACACCCCTGCTGCCGCATAGGCATCGGCAACAGACTCATTAATTTCTTCGATACTGAAAGAGCGGCCGCCTTTGCGCGCCAGTAAACCGGCCACATCGGAAAAGCTGCGTGTCTTTTTGGCTGCGCTGATCTTGAGTTCGCCGTTGGGCAGCTTGCTGATTTCGAGTTTGTCGCCGGTTCCTATGCCTAAGTGCGCCAAAAACTCTTTTCTCAAAGTAATCTGGTTCTTGGCCGTCAGCTTTAAAGTGGTTCCCATAATACATGCCCCTCTGTTTAAAAGTAAGGTTATTATACCTTACTTTTAAACCGGAATGGTTTTAGACCTACAGATAATAACAGTAGGTTTTTTCAGACGGTCTCCGGTTTGCAGACCGTCTGAAAAAACCTGCTCGGAGCAGGTTGTAGAAACCGCCGGCTTGCGGCGGAAAATTCAGGCGCTTTCCGCTTCAATCTGCCGGGTCATGGCCTTGAAGTTCAAAAAACCGCGCGGATCGTTGCCGGGGCTGCAAGGCACCGGGCATTTGCGGCCGCTCTCGTGTTGCAGGCAGCCGTGCCGGCGGCGGCCTTTGGGTATGCAGACCCATTTGCCGCTGCGTACCAGCTCTGCAACATAGGCGGCAAAGTCTTTGTTGTTGCTGTATCGCATCTTAGCTCCTTGGTGCGGCGGCGGTTTCAGACGGCCGCAAGGCCGTCTGAAAAACCGTACGCGGCATTTCGGGTGAAACGGTTTACTGCTCCAGCAGCCGTTTGGCCAACTGGACTTCCACGGAGTCTTCCGCCTGATTGAGGATGTCCAAACCGGTATCCGGCATGTCGCCGGAGGTGGATTGGGCTACGGCGATTTTTTTTGCCATCAGTTCCAGACAGATTTGCTGGGCAGTCTCCATGTAACCGGCAAAATACACCTTCACATGTTCCTTTTGACCAATCCGCCAAGAGCGTCGTGCCGCCTGCATCAGGGTATAGACGTTGTAGCCGGTCTGCATGAAGTAGATGGTCGGGAAGGCCAGCAGATCCAGGCCGGTTTTCACCAGTTCGGGATTGCAGATGACTACCTCGCAACCTTCATCCAAACGCGTGGCCACCCAGTCCTCACGCTCATCGGCTTTTACCGATGCACGCATCACCGCCGCTTTGATGCCTTCCGCCTGCAACAGCTTCTGCAGACGGCCGGCGGTATCGCGGGTGTCGGTGTAGACGGTATAGACCAGGCATTTACGCCCTTGGGCCAGTTCCTCCTTCACCACTGCCAGCAGGTCAGCTTCTTTGGGAGAAGGTTCGGACTCTTCAAAAACGGCTTCTGCTTCGAACAGCCGCTCGTTCCATCGTTTCCAAACCACCCGTTCCGGCTGGTGGCCGCAGTCCGGCCAGGCCAAAAGTGTGTTGGTGACTACACCGGTGAGGGTATTGTCTCCTTTGGCTAAAGCCTGTTTCAGGCGTTGCTGCAGCCTCAGGCTCATGTCACGGTAGATGCTTTCCTGTCGCGGTGTCATCGCCACCGGCCGGAAGATTTCCTCGTACGGCGGCAATACGCCTTCGCCCAAGTCTCTGAGCTTCAGAAACACCGTCATCGGCAGAATATAGCGCATGATGCCCAAGGGGCCGAAGCCCGGTGTCTTGGCCGTGCGTACCGAAGTACGCTTGGCTTTGGAACTGGTAAACGAACCGCCGTCGAACTCGCTGCCGTTGCTGCGGATGACCTCCTTGAGCACTCCGTGCTGACGCATAAACGCCATCGCCGCTGTCCCCAAGGTATTGGTTTTGTTGTAACCGAAGCCGTCGGCCAGCATAGCCTGAGGATTCAGCCGCCACAGCAGGTAGAACAGATCGTCGGCATAACCGCCCATCAGGGTGCCGGTCAGACACAACACCTTGCGGACACAGCGTGCCAATACACCCATGGCCTGACCTTGTGCCGTACCGTAGTTCTTGTACTCATGGCCTTCATCCACCACCATCAGTCCGAAGTATCCTTTCGGCAGATAGCGTTTGATGAACTCGGTCGGCTGGTAGCCGCCCATACCCAAAGAGAACTCGGTTTTACCCAAAGCCCGGTCCAGCCGTGCCGCCTGACGGTCGTTAAACACAAACTCGCCGTGTTCGTCCATCAGGTTGGCAAATGCCTGGATGTTGTTTTCCAGGATATCCGCCAGCATGGCCTCACCGAACTGCGCCACCAGTTTCTGAGCCGTTTTAGGCCCTACACCCGGCAGCGAAGCCACCGCATTGATGACCCGCTCGTACACGCTTTGCTGCGGCGCATTGCCGTCTTTGCGGCACAAGGTCCACAAAGGTTCGCCGCAACGGTGCTTGCCGTCCTTGGCGGTGCAGAAGCGTCTGGACTTGCCCAAAAATGTCTTCACGCCTTCTTCCGAATAGAAAGAACTGCCTTCTTCATCTTTCAGCTCGCGGCCGCATTTCGGACAGCAAAACAGCTTCTCTGTCCGGATAAAGTGCTGACCTTCGGCGTAGTCCTGCCGGTACTGCTTGCGCACCGCATACGCCGGCCGCCAGTGGTAGCCCATCCGCATCCGCACACGGCCGAGTACGAAGAACTCCGGCACGGCCGGTTTCCCGCGCATGGCACGGATTTTAAGCAGCTTGGCCAGCGTGTCGGTGCCGTTGAGCACCCACACCCGCGCATCCGGCACGGTTTTAAGGATTTCGCGCCGCCATTTGTAGACCAAATGGGGCGGACTCAAAACCAGCGTCCGGGCAATACCGGCCTGATGTGCAACGGCAGCACAGGCAATGGCCATCATGGTTTTACCCGTGCCCATTTCGGCATTGATGACCGCCGCAGGCTTATCTTCCACCAGCAGCAGTTGGTTGACCGCACGAACCACTTCCCGCTGGGCAGGAAACAGCTTGCGGCTCAAACCGTCCAATACCGCCTCGTGGGCGGCATGGGTTTGCCCCTGATACAGCGGCCGGTTCTGATCGGTAACGGCCTCGAAAAGGCTGTCGCCGAAGTCGGCCAGAAACTGAGACAGCGGCAAATCATTGCTGCGAAGCTGCTCCAGCAGACGGTTGAATTGGTGTATGGCATCGGCATGGCGTATATTTGGATCCAGATATTTGAGTTCTTCAAAAATCTGGTCTGTCGTCAAATTGAAAACAGAGGTTTGAAATTGCATGATGCAGTCTCCATAAAAAACGGGGACTGCGCCCTTCGGGGTAGCAGTCCCCAAAGGGTTGAAAAAGAAAAACAGATTAGTCGGCCAAGACAGCCTGCGCCCACTCCAGTGTTTCAGCAGGCAGCGCGTCAGGACAGTTTAATACCGCTTTGGCCAAACAGTAATCGTCGATTTGCCGCGCCGCCTGACCAAAGGTCAGACCGCTGCCGACAAAATCGTCAAATGCCCGAACCTGTTGATACGAAGGCTCACGGCTTTCCAGCCTGTCCGGAGCCAGTGCTTTCAGACGGCCTACGGCATCAGCAGTGATGAGTTCATCAGGGTCGATACCGGCAAACTCAAAGCAGGCAGCCATATCGCCGGATTGGCAGATGATGTTGCAACGGCGGTAATCGGGGTAATGAGTCTCGACAAAATCCCAGGCCAGATCAGGTTTCAGGAAAGGGTTGTTGTACATGGCGGTTTCCTTACAGGACGGAACTGCCGCCCTGACGGGGCAGCCCGCAGGTGGGTTGAAAAAAGCCGTGGCCGCACGAATGCGGTCTGATGATGGTTAACGGCAGCATCAAAGACAGTAAAACGACTGTCGGCGTGTGAAACAGGTTTTTTTCAGACGGCCTTAACTTGAGGCCGTCTGAAAAAAACCTGCTGAACAGCAGGTTTGTAAAGCACCTTTGTTACTCATTTTTAAATTTAATGAAATCGGCAAGCATTTCCGGAAACGGAAAAGATGCAATCCGCCAGTTTTCGGCGTTCTCCACCAGCAGGGATTTCGAACTGTACAGTACCGACTCTTCCAGCCTTGCTGCCACATCGACGCATTCTTCCCGGGATAAAGCCGTGGTCAACCGCTTTTTACAGCTGTTTTCGGTATCTTTCAGAGCGACGACGTAATAAGCCTTCTCACACTCGGCCAGCTTCAGACAGGTTTCGATAAAGAAATCGTCCAAAGCAGCCAACACATTCCGATGGCCTTCGTTGTCGAAATCCAAACCCAGCAAACTCCAATCCGGCCGGAATTCGGCACAGATGAAAGCCTGGTCTTCACCCAGCATAACCGGATAATCCGGTACTTCCCGCTTCAAAACCTCATACGCACGTTCACACAGTTTGTTCAACATAACAGTCTCCTTCAAACCGGCGGCAGTTCTTCCCTCCGGAAAGAACTGCTCAGCCGGAGGGTGGTTTTTAACGGTAACACGGAAAATGTTCACGGATACGGCAGGCCAAATCGTTTAATGAGGCGGTCAAGCCAAACACACGGTAGTCGTTGACAATTGCCTGGAACATCGACCAATCCTCATTATCGAGATGAACCGCCCCTCGTACGTCAAAGTCCTGTCCGAATACCGCATTCAATACCGCCTCCCTTAAGAATTTGCAGGCAAGGCGGTCATCGAAAATACAGGCTTCGATACGGCGGCGCATTGCCGACGATTCGTCCGCAAACAGCGGAACACCGGTCAAACCGACTTCTTTACGGATAACCGCTGCGGCCACCGCTTCTTCAGCCGTATCGAACTCAGGGTCCCAACCGAAAATCAGCTCATCCGTACTAGGGCAGACAATATCGCAGCCGTATTTGCCGAGAGCGTCTTGGGATATACGGATTTCCAAGGTTTTTTCGTTAATATAACGCATGATGCACTCCTATAAATAAAAGGGCATCGTGTCCGGGGACGGATGCCCCGGAAGGGTTAAAAACAAATGGCGGATTACACCGCCTCGGCAGCGGCTTGTTCGAACATGGCAACAAACTGCCGGTAGTCGTTAATGTTTATGCCGTTGATACTCAGCCAGGAAGCACGGGCGTTGACTTCGTAGGCCATCACCCAATCGGAACGCTCATCAAACAGCCAGCGTTCGATGGCCGTCAGAACCAGCTCTTGGGCAATATTGCCGAAATGTGGGATTTCCTCATGGGTTCGGGCAACTTCCCAAACTGCATCGGCCAAAGCACAGCTGTTCCAGTAGCTGCCGCATCCCAAACGGCGCAGGATTTTAAGCCAGTCTTCAAAAGCAGAGGCGGTATCGCGGTAGATGATTTCGTTGAACATGACAGTTCTCCTTTAAAGCGGGAGACCTGTCCCCTTCGGGGTAGAGTCCCCCGAGGGTTGATATGAAAATCCCCGGCAGCCTGGGCTGTGGTGGGATGGATGGGTTGGAAAATACGGATAGGTTTATTGATCCTTATCCTGTTTGCGTTGTGATTCGCCAAACTTAACCAGCTTGTGAATGCCGAACAACATCGCGGCAATCACAACCAGCAGGCTGTAGGTCATAATCATGGCTCTTCCTACTCTTTGTCTTCTTCGCTCATTTTAGATAGCTTGAAAATAGCTACCCACATAAGCACCAGAACACTGAGTAGGAACCAAGTCAGGGCAGTCATGGTTTTTTCCTTTCATCGGATTGATCCGGGTTGTCGGTTTGGGGCATTGTCAGTTTGGATTCATACAACACCAAGTAATGCACCAATAACTGAGCCGTATAACTAATCAGTAGCAGTATCAGCACATTCAGGCAACGGTTCCAAACAGAGCCGCCGTCTATCCACAGGTAAGGCCCGATTGCAATAATCGAGGCAACAGCCGTGTCTTCCAAAATTTTCAGCCACAAATCGAATATTCGTTTTGAAACGGGGTTGCGGAACGGAAACACAAGTTTTAAAAACTTCTTAAACATATGTTACCACCTTGGTATAGCCGACCCAAAACATTTTCCGGCAGATTACCGGATAGTTTGCACATCATGATGTACCTCCTTTCGTTACAAAAAAAGGCGGAGATACATCCTCCGGCGGAGAGCATATCACCGCCGGTCGGGGTTGAAAAAAGCCGTGGCCGCACGGATGCGGCTGACGATGGTTAACGGCAGCGTCGGGACAGATTAAGTCTGTCAGACTAAATCAAACCTAAAGACTCCTCCAATTTCATAATTTGCGAGCAATTATGCGCCTGCTCCCGTGTAGCAAAATAATCTGATTCACGGGAATACGGCATTTTTAATTCAGTCCAATCTGACTCACAATAATCTCTGCCTACATAATATCCGGCCGGAGACCGCATCACTTTCAGGTCGGAAATTGAAATTTTGCGATGGTTTTTAGGCATTTGAATGTCCTCCTTTGGGCTATGAAACAGGTTTTTTCAGACGGCCTTAACTTAAGGCCGTCTGAAAAAACCTGCTGAAAAGCAGGTTTGGAGGTTTACCCCCTCGGGTTAAGATATGACACATTGGAATACTGTTTTGCCTGCACCTTGTGAAAACATCACAAGATCACGAATAGATTCAACAGTTCCGCCGTTTGTTCCGCCGTTTTCACAGTCATCTGTCGCGAATAGTATTTCGACCTCCCTAACATCCGAAAATGATGCGTTAAAGGTTGAATTGTTCCATTCGCCAACAGTCTCGTTACCCAAACCGTTTCGTAACAGCAAGGCATGGGTCATACCTGCTTTATTTGAGCTTAGAACACATAACAATTTGATAAACCGTACGCTTTCCGAAGTTCCGGATATTTTGGAATCAACTTCATACCAACAGTCCGGTATTAATTGTTCCAATTGCGTACTGTTTCCAACAGTTTGTTTGCCGGGTATATCAAGCATAATATTCTCCAAAAAAAGTTTGTCGCCGTCGGGCAGGACTTACTTGAAGATGGGTTCATAAAAAAGAAGGCACTAACTTAAGCAACCTTTTCATACCAGGTTTCGCCATTGCAGAAACGTGCGGCCACACGGTACTCCTCGCAATACGGGGATACCAGTTCCTCATAACGCTGCCACAACACTTCCTCCAACGCCTGCAGGCGTTTGATGACGGCATTGCGGTGACATGTCAGTTGGGCTTTGGTGGCGATACGGCAGCCGGCATACTCATCGATAATGGCATCGGCCATATTGTCGATTTCCGCAGATTCATAATCGTCCCAGGAATAGTTCAAAAAATCAGTCTCTACATTAATCTGCTGATCGATGTTGATTCCGTCGTAATAGCCGTGCCTCATGATGACATCTATGGTCATCCGTATGTTACGGCCATAAAACAGTGTATCCGCCGTGATTTCCGCCAGCTTGGTTCCGCCATAGTTACGGTGATAGTAGCTGCCGTCGCCGGCAGAATCCGTAGTGGATTCGACGCGGATGCGACCGATACGGTGTTTCCGCCAGCGGGATACGGTATCCCGATTGCGGTGCGGTTCGTCTGCACGGTGTTTGAAGTCAGCGATGAAATCATCGGTATAGAAACTGATGATGTCGCCGATGCGTTCGAAATCATCAGGCTGTAAGCGGTCTTCTTCATCCATTCCTTCGTTATAGGCATCTACATCGAAGTCGGAGCAAGAGAGGCCGCTGACAACATCCAGACGTTGGTTGAACATGAAGTTTGAAGTACCCACGGTATTTCCTTTCAAAATAAAAAGGCATACCGCCCCTTGGGGAACGGTATCCCCACAGGGTTGGATAAAAAATATGACGATCCCACCGGCAGCACGGACTGGGGTGGGATTAAAGGTTGAAAAATCAAATTGTATTACGGCTGCTGCTCTTTTCGCTTCTCTTCAAGCTCCTGCTGATGGAGTTTGCCGAGTTTACGGAGTACCGCCGCAATCGCAATCAAGATTGACAGAACAATCAAAAGCATGACGCTCAGGTCATTCATGATTCGTTTCCTTTCTGCTCATCCATGCTTCGTTATCTGCCAAAAAGTACATGACGTAAAACGAAGAGACAGCAATCAAAAATAAATACGCAATATTCGCACACCGTTCGGCAAGCGAATCCGGGGTCAGTTTGAAATACGGCAACATGGAAGCCAGGCTCCATATCGTAATATTTTCAAACAGCTTGAACCAAAAGTCAAAAAGACGTTTGGCAACAGGGAATCGGGATTTAATCCTTCTCCACAGATTAGGGTGTATCAATAGTGTCCTCCTTTTTTGAAAGCGGGGACACATTCCCCAGCGGAAAAGATGTCGCCGCCGGGTCGGGGTTGAAAAAAAGCCGTGGCCGCACGAATGCGGTTGGTGATGTTTAACGGCAGCACCGAGACCGTAAAACGACGGTCAGCGTGTAATAGAATTCAGGTTTTCGATAGCTGCTTTTTTATCTCCCCTGTAATCGTATAGATCCCAGCGTTTGCTTAAATTGGTTTCATACAGTTCGAAAGCTTCCAAATCAGGATTCTTTTTCAGTTCTTCAATTTTTTCCCACGCATCGGCTTCTCTGGTAAAAATTTCATGGTTTGAACCATGTTTCAGCCAATAAATTAAGAAATATTTCATTCCCAGCCAAATTTCAACAGGCCCTTCGGCATCATGTTGGATATTGTTTTGATCCGACATCTCATTCTCCTAAAAGTAACAGGTTTTTTCAGGCGGCCTGAAGCCCAAGCCGTCTGAGAAAACCTGCTCGAAAGCAGGTTGGGTCAATCAAAAGGTCAGCTGGCAAAGTATTGCACTATCGGGTGAATATGCCTGCATCTTTTCAGACGAAGCACTGACACGGACGGAAACGTTGGGCAAAGAGAGGGCGAAGTCCGTTCAGAAAGGCAGGCCGCACCTTTAAAGGCAGCGGCTTTGCCGGAGGGTTGGTCAATAAGCGGTTACCGGCCGGAAAACTACGCAAGGTATTTCTGTTCCGGATGGTGTTCCTCCATCCAGCGCAAAAAATCCCAATGGGTTTGGCTGTCCATATAGACAAAACCCATGGGGAAACGCGAAGTGTCGTCTGCCAGCATTTTGGTAAACAGCTTCTGTTTGAACGCCTGAACATCCAAGCCGTCTATGTTTGGAACAGCCTGTTCATAGAGGTTTTCGAACTCATCGATGATGCCCGTGAAAAAAACAGGATCTGACATGTTTGTCTCCTTAAAGCGACTCTGCCGGTCAAAACGACCGATACTGTACAAAATACAGGGGTTAAAAAACAGGTTTAAACCTTGCTCTGCTCGAGCAAATGGCGAACTGCGGTGATTAGAATTTCCTTCGCATCGGAAAATGCACCGGTGGCGCGGGATTCCTGATCCTCATCGCACAGATCGTAAAAAATCAGTGCGCGTTTCAGTTCTTCCAGCGCCGTGCTTTCCGGATGGACGCAACGGACACGTAACTCCGGAAATCGGTCAAGAACCTTGCAGGCCAGCTCACGCAATTCGGCCGTTTCACCGTCGCGGTGGTAGGCCTCGATCATGGCTATAAACAGCCTGAAGTGTTCGTAGTCCAAACGCGATACGGCTAAAACCGGCATCGGGTAGATATAACCGTTAAATAAGCCGAGTATCAGCTGGCGGAATACCTCGGACGCACCGTAGGTATTCAAAACCAATGCTTCATTATCGGTAAAAATGTTATTTGTTGACGGGTTCATGGTGATTCTCCTAAAAAACAGGGAATACACCCCCCAGTCGGGAAAATGTATTCCCGATTGGGTTGAAAAGTTGAAAAAAATGCCGTGGCCGCACGGATGCGGTTGGTGATGTTTAACGGCAGCACCGGGACAGTAAAACGACTGTCGGCGTTGAAAAACCTGCTCGAAAGCAGGTTGATAAACAATCAGTCAGGATATTTCAATTCAATCAGGGCGAAATCGTCGAACCATCCTTCTTCGATTTCCTCTTGAGCGTCATGCGACATCAAAATCATGTCGACCACGCCCAATTCACCCTCATCCAACAAACCAGACCGGCTTAAGCGTTGTGCCTGCAGTTTCTCAACAGCAGTGGCGATTCTGGACATCTGCTTATTTCCTTTCAAACATTAAACATATTCCGTTTCGTACAACTGCTCCACCACGGCCGAAGCCGCCGTGGCCAGTGCGTGACCGAATACCTCCGGCCGCATCGACGATACCGGGTAGATATTGTCGCTTTCGCTGGGTTGGCCATGGTTCAGCAGGACGGATTCTTTGGGTTCAGTTCCGTCATGCAGAAACTCGGACAAACCCAAATCCGAAATACGCAGGGTGGCCGGCAGAATGTTACCGCAGCCGTCCAACTCGACACCGCAGTAAAAACGTACGCTGCCGCCGGCGATTTCGACTTCCAAATCAGCCTGCTTCCAGGCAATGCCGTATTCGGTCGAATCGACATACACTTTCAAACAGATACTGGGTTTCAACATACAGTCTCCCGAAGAAAACGGGGTATCCGCCCCTGAGGGTAAGATACCCCGGGGGTGGATAAAAAGGCAATCAGGCTGCCAATACACCGGTTTTAAGCTAACGGCCGACCTGTTGGTCAAAATCGTCGGGTATTCGGATGTGGCAGGCCTGTATACCAACCAGGGTGGCTTCGGCACTGATGCCCGGCGGATAGCAGCGGATGCAGCCCTGTTCGCGCAAACGCGGCAGGATGCGGTCGGCCCAGCCGTCCAGCAGCGGTACATCGGTCAGACGGTTGACCGTCTGCCAAATACCGTCCGTCAGTTCGGTATCAGTGTCATCCGATATCAACCAGGCTGTTTTGCCGTCCAAATCGTGCCGTATTACCTCGTCTGCGTACACAAACGCATGAATCAATACGCCGTAGTTCTGCGTATGGATTTTCGTCATGTGCTTGTAGAGCCCGGTAAAGTAACGTGCAGTCGAAAACGGCGGGTATGCACCGGCTGCCGAATCGGCTTCCCGAAAGCCCAAACGCTCGGTCCCCGAAACACCGTTGTTGTTCAGTACCGCCAGCAGCGACAGCACATTCGCGTCGCGGCCGTAGAGTGAAGCAAACATCAACCGGTCGTTCAGGATGAAAAACGCATCGGCAAACAGGTCATGGGAAGAAGTACGGTACATTTCACTCCCTCCACATCGGGCCATCGAAGCGGCGGAAGCGTTTGTCGCGGCCAGCAACCAACACGCCTGATTCGCCAAAACGCATTACCAGACATTCCACATCGGCCGTTGAGACATTGTCCGCAACAAAATCTGATCGGGTGTGTCTGCCGGCACGAAGGTGTATCGGCATCAGAAAACCGCCATCCGAAATCCTGATTTCGTTACCGGCTTCCTGCGTTATGCCGCCGAAGTGTGCTTTGGATAGTTTCATACGCATCACACACCTCCTTGCTCAGCCAAAGACCAAGACTGGGTACGGCCGTCGAAGCGGTAGCCGTGGGCTTTCAACTCGTCGCGCAGTTGGCGGAACGCATTGCGGTCCTCCATGGTGGCATCGAGCTTGACCGGTTCGGCACGGGAAACTTTAAGCTGCAGCTGCGCCATATCGGCCACCAAGTCGTCTTCGTCGAAGAGTGCCGGTGCGTCTGCCTGAGGCGGTGTTATCTGAGCAGTAACGGTTTCAGCTTCTTCCTCGGCCACCATTTCGGCCACGGCCATGGCCGTGCTCGGAACGGTTTCGTCGGATTGAGCCAGGATGCGCAGGGCTTCCCAGTCCAATTCGGCACACAGTTTGGTCCAGGTGCCGTTTTTCCAGGAAACGCTTTGGTTAAAGATGCGGATGATGGTGAACATGCCGCGATAAGTGCCTTGCGAGAACTGCTCCAGCACACGGTGTTTCAGGTCGAACGTACCGATGTCGGTAATCAGTTCGGCGGCCATAAAAACACCGTTACGGCCGGTTTTTTCAACAACATTCAAAGTAGCGGGAATAGAAACAGACATGGTATATCTCCGAAAAAGGGGATATACCGCCCCGAGGGAGTATATCCCCACAGGGTTGGTGAAAAGAGAGAGGAAAGCCGTCCGATCAGACGGCCAGAGCTCTACGGATGGATGCAGGGTTGTTGCCCCGCAGTCCCAGACGGGTTAACAGGCGTTTGTCAGCCTGATAACGCGATACCGCTTTCTGCCACAGTACCTCGAGTTCGGGTGCGTAGCGGACTTGATAGCCGCGACAGCAATATTGCTGTGCCAGCTGTTTAAAAGACGGGGCAGAGAGCTGTCCTTTATCGTCTATCAACAGCACATCGCCCTGTACCGCATACACCGCCGTATGGCGCGTACCGGTAGGCATGTGGGTCAGTACCGTACCTTTGCGGATATCCGCAGGATTGAGACATAATTTGCCGGGTACCCGGCGGGTAAAGTTGAATGGAAACATGGTGTACTCCGGTAAAAAAACAGGGACACCAAGCCCCGCCGGGGTAGGTGCCCCGATGGGTTGGAAGAAAGGACCGTGAGGTGCACGAATGCACCGGCTGCTGGTTAACGGCTACAGCGAGACAGAAACGGTCTGTCAGCCGAGAAAGTATGAGTTCTTCGAGGCTGCCTTGACGAAAGCAGCCCGGAGGAACCCACACGAATGTGAGTTCGGGGCATGAAAACCCTGTTGGGTTCGGTGGAAAGCTGCACCGCAATCCGAAGAACCAATAAGAACCTGTCGGTTTGTTTGAATAGAACCGTGTCGGTCACGAATGACCGGACGTACTGTTTACACGGCTGTACGCGAGACAGAAACGGTCTGTCAACCGGGGAAGCTTACCGAATCCTCCTGCTAGGGCAGGGTGATTCGGTAAGCCACCCTTAGGGGGTGGCTTGGAATTTGACTTGCAAATTCTAAGAAAATTAAAAAAGTCCAAATTGTTAAGGATCGCTTATTTGCTTACGGATACCCACACGGATATGGGCATCGATAAGAAAATAAAATCTGGTTCAAAGCCAAGCTTTTTTGTTGCAAGGAAGCTTATCCTTGTACTGCCACGGAAAATCAAACGGGTTCATTCAGACAATTAAACATCCGTCAAAACAGTTGCTTAATTGTCTGAACGATAGAGCGTGTGAGGGATTGGGAGGAGTTTTAAGAAGAGGAAGCCTAAAGGCTTCCTGCATTCTTAAAAGGTTTGATTATGAACCGAATTGAGCCGGAGTTTCAGCCGCTTCCTCAATAGGTTGAGGGGCAGGGGGCAGATTACCCGTATCAGCTTGGTTCTGCTCGTCTTGAGACGATCGATACCAAAATTCGCCGTTCACCTTGATGAACTTGAATTTCAGCAGTCGCGCATCGATAGACAGCGTCTCAATTTTTTCACCGGTTTTGCGATCTTCGGTTTCAAACTTGATGGGCTGCAAATCACCTACACGAAATCCGACAATAACTGTCGGGCGATCCTTCAACTGCGTGGCCTGCAAATTAGGAAATTCCTGCAGCAGCTGCTCGAAGAGTTCCTTTGCATGTCCACCAACGATACGCACGTCGAAACGTGTCTTATCGCCGGAATCACCACGGGATGCCTGAATCGTAGCAGCAAAGTAAGGGGTACCTTTTTTAGCTGTTACTGTACGGGGACGGTTCAAAAAACCGATGCCGTCGGCAGTCAGATTGAAGTATTGGTTTTGAGTTTGATCAGATTGAGTCATGATATATCTCCATAAAAAACAGGGGATATATCAATCCCGATGAGGATAAATATATCCCCAAAGGGTTAATACGGCTTTTGCGAATGCCGTAACTGACTTAGAAGCCTTACCTGAAGGCGAGTTGAAAGAGTGTACCGCTAGTCCAACGAATTGAACCTCATTCTCGAGCGGCTAAATGACGAGACTTTTAAGAAAAGCCACAAACGTGAAATACGGTTTTAATATATGCCCAAAATTTCATACTGTCAACAGGGTAATTGTATTTTTGTACGGATACCCAACAAAAAAAAGACGGCATAAAGAAATGCCGTCCAAACTGCTTGCTTGGAGTTAACTTTAAAATTTTGAAAACAACTTGGAAAGCCATGAGTGCTTTCTACGGCGCAATGCCTCCAGTTTCTCTAAGGCTGCCGCCTTATCCAGGAGTAAAGTCTGAGAACCTTCCTGCCATTTCAACTCCGTCTCAAACAAATCTTCTTTCCAGCCGGCTGTATCGTCACGCCCAATCGATTTACGGGTTGGTTTGAGCCATATTTTTAAACTCTGTCGTCGGATTTCCTGTTCCAACTGCTGGTAGATGCTGAAAAATTCTTCATCAATCTGGTAGTGGTTGATCACCACACCATGTAACTGAGTTAAGCCTTGCTCATAAAAATAGAATCGTGCGATACAGGTCCGGTGATTGCCGTCATCATCGATGTAAAAGCGGCGGCCGTCCAAAGTTTTAAAATACATTGGAGGCTCTTTGGGGCAAGTATCATGGTAGTAATGCGGATTGCTTTCAAGCAAGGGCAAATTAAGATGCATCCTTTTACCGTTTTGTAAGAGATGCAGCCATGAATGATTTTGGTAATCGGAATGAATCGTTCCAACCACGCTAAAAACATTGATGCTCCCTTGCGAAGTCCAATAATGTCGCGAAATAAAAGGAGCTTTTTCCTGATAAGCAGTCTCATCCCACGGTTGAAGAATATCTTCCGCCCAAGCAGGCGGATGAGCCAGTGCTCTATCCAATAAAGCCATCTCAGCCCCTCCAGCTTCTGTAACGACCGGTATCCAGATGAATGAAAGTGTCGTAAACCCCAATGCCACCGACTTTATAGTATTGCGCCATCTGATCCAATTGATTCAAGGTTACACCACGCATGGTAATATCTACAGCTTTACCCCGCATATGCAGCGAATTACGCGCTGCGCCTTCAATAGTTGCGTTACGGCGTGGAGTCCGATAAGCACTGTTGATGGTAATGATCGGATCAGGCTTACCGGATACACGAGCCCATTCCTGCATCGCATAGAGCAGGTTGAGCAACCCGACATCAACCGCGATAACCGAATTGCCATCTTTTGCATCCCGCATCATCCAACAGGCACGACGGTAACTGTCCTCGATATCCCCCTGATTGGCCGTAAAAAATTGAATATCGTGTTTTTCTTTGGTATCCGCACGACGGCAGCTGATGATGCGGTCCCGAGTCCAGAAATCCGCCATGTTAGTTGCAGCTGCATAATCCGGGATGAGCAAGCCCGCACCGCCTACAGCGACCAAGCCGGCCACTGCAGTTGCCCGTCCTAAAAAGTCCCGACGACTTAAATCCATATTTGAACCTCATTTTTAGTCTTCCAAAATGGCCTCAGTCTCTCCACCGTCCTAGCCCATATTTGCCGCTTAGTCATCAGAGGAACTCCCTCTAACACTTTGAATAATTTGCCGGACTTTCCCGGCGGTCAGCGGATTTTATGCCTCCGCAGGCATCATGGTATAGTTATGGCTCCTATCCCTATAACCAACCATGAAAGGGTTTCCATGTCCATGAATGAGTATGAATGTCTTCATTTGGCAGCAGTTATGATAAGCGGTAGAGAGAACTACTATCAATCTAGCTTTAAAGATAGTGATGTTCAGTCATTATTTAAAATTGCTTTGCAAATCAAAGAACACGAAGCTGATTACCTGCAAAAATTTAAGGAAATCGATCATTCTTCTCACTCGCAGGAGAGATAATCACCTATTTTTCCTGCCGTCTCCAATCGGCGGCAGGCAGTATTGACAGATTCAATTGCATCCAATAACTGTTGCACTAGTGGGTCGCGTCGTAACATCTGACTACTGATTTCGCCGGAATATTTTTCAACAACCACATCTTTTCCGTTAAGTTGAAAACGGATTTCTACTTGATACTTCTGTTTCATTTTAACTTTCCTTCGAAAAACAAATAATCACAGCCTACTGACTCGCAGCCTGTTCCAGCTTTTCACACAATGCCTCTGCATCAGCTTCGCTAAAGCCGTTTTCTGCAGCGTGAGATAAAAAATTACGCCAATTCTCACCAATGAAGTCGGCCAGCAGACGGTGTTCATACGCTTCAATCATAATGCTCCTCTCGGTCGTATAAAATTCATCCAATTTCGCTGAAGAAAGTAAATAAAAGATGATTTATTTGAAGGATATCCAAGAACCCATGAAATTAAATGAGAACCAAGAGCTAAAATAAATCCAACCTCATAAAACTCTCGAAAACCTTCTTGGGTCATGATTACTGCCAAAAACTCATCAAATTGATTTTGAGACAGAAAAAATGCTGCGAATATAAGATACCCAGCCATTGGAAGCAACGCATGAAACAAGACTAAACTCAGCAAACGTATCTGAAATTTCAGGACAAATAGCAGAAATTCAAAAAATACCCACTTACTGAAAAAGTAGGCTGACGTGGTTAGATAAAACGTATCTGCCGGAACCGTGTAAACCTCATCAGGCATAAATGGAATAGAAGTACTCCCTGAAACAAAACCATCTTGTTCCTGTCCATTAAAAATATAGAGCAACAGTCCCTTTTTCCATTGTAAAAGTCTTTTTGTCATGATTTCTCCCTATTTATCTTAATTTTTGTTCGATAGACTTGAGTCTGATGTTTTGTGACTTCATTTCGAGATGAATGTCAGAAAGATGTTTAACTATCAAAAATGTACCTGAGCCTATAGCTATCAAAATCATGGAAAGCAATATCGAAACAGCATTTTCTTCTTTAATGGATTGAATCAGTACAAATATTCCAAACCCAATTGGCATGACAATCATCATCGTAGCAATTAAATCAAACATTTTTCCAACCTCCAAAATAATATTCTCACTGCACCCATTCA
Organism: Neisseria weixii; assembly: GCF_042658245.1. Taxonomy (NCBI): domain Bacteria; kingdom Pseudomonadati; phylum Pseudomonadota; class Betaproteobacteria; order Neisseriales; family Neisseriaceae; genus Neisseria; species Neisseria weixii. The sequence goes on along the minus strand of NZ_JBHSPY010000002.1, from coordinate 163,865 downwards.
AAATGCTTGCACTCAGGATACTTGGAACACCCCAAATACTTCTTCTCTGGTGCATTCTTCAACGCTTTTTCCTGCAACGTACCACCACAATCCGGGCAGGTATCTCCGGCTTTGTTCTTGGCAATGTTTTTCGGCTGAGCTGACGCTGCCGGTTTTGCCGCTTTCGGCCTTTTCACTGCATCGGCCTTGGCCTGATCAATCAGTTGCCGAATCAAGTCTTCCTGATAAGCCATAAAATCCGCCATCGTCAACTTGCCCGATTCAATGCCGGCCAAAGCCAGCTCCCATTTGGCGGTGGTAACGGGATCGGCTACCATGGCCGGTATTTGGGCAATCAGTCTGCGGCCTTTTTCGGTAGAAACGATTTTGCCTTTCTGCTTCTCGATGTAGCTCATCTCAAACAAACGATTGATAATGTTGGCTCGGGTGGCCTCCGTTCCCAGTCCCTCGGTGTTGCGGAGGATTTTCTTAATCTGTTCGTCATCTACGGTTTTGAGAAAGTCGGACAGGGTCTGCATTTCGTCCAACAGGGTGGCTTCGGTAAAGCGCGGCGGCGGCGCGGTTTTCTTGCTTTCGGGTTTACTGCCGGTAACGGTCAGTTGTTGGCCGTCTGAAACGGCCGGCAATACCGTATTTTCGTTTTCATCACCGCCTTCATCTTCCGTTTTACTCAGCCATGCCTTCCAACCCTGTATTTTGGGTGTTTGGCCGGTGGCTTTGAACTGCTGGCCGCAGCTCTCGGCGACAATCACGGTGGCATCGTATTCGTAGTCGGGATAGAACTGTGCAATGTAGCGGTTGCGTATCATTAGGTAGATTTCCCGCTCGTTTTTATCCAGCTGGGCTAAATTGAAATTGCTGACCTTGGTCGGAATAATCGCATGGTGCGAATGTTTGTTGACCTGAGTGTCGTTCCATACCCGCGACGGGCGGTTGTAATCGACTTTGGACAACACCGGTGCCAAGCTACTGTCAATGGCTGTCATGGCTGCAAACACATCGGCCACTTCACTTTGTTGTGACTGGGGCAGATAACGGCAAGGTGTACGCGGATAGGAGGTAATTTTGTGTTTCTCGTACAGCTCTTGGGCGATTTTCAATACCTTGGATGCGGAAATACCCAGTTTTTTACCTGCTTCTTTCTGCAAGGCGGAAAGGCTGTACGGCAACGGAGCCGGGGTCTTTTTACGTTCAGTTTTAGCAGAAACGACACGACCTGTCGCATTGGCCAACTGTTTGGCCAAGTTTTCGACAAAAGCTTTGTCGGTGCATAGGCCGTCTGAATTCTTAAGGGGTTCGGGTATCTGCCAAACCGCTGTAAAAACCTCTTTTAAGGCCGTCTGAAAGTCGGCACTCAAAACGTAATACGGATAGGGTTGGAAATTTTCGATAATGTGGTCGCGGCGTACCACCAGATTCAGCGTCGGTGTCTGAATGCGGCCGATGGATAGGGTGTGTTCTTTTCCGAAACCTGCCGAATATGTCACGGTGTATGCCCGGCTCAGGTTCATACCGACCAGCCAGTCTGCACGCCCCCGTGCCAGCCCGGCCTGATACAGGGTTTCTGTCTGCCGGCCGGGTTTGATGCTTGCCAAGGCTTTTTTAACTGAGGCAGGATCCAGTCCACTGGTCCAGAAGCGCGATACCTTGCCCCGGTAACCGCAATATTCCAGGATTTCGCGGCCGATAACTTCACCCTCACGGTCAGCATCTGTTGCAATAACCACTTCTCCGGCTTTGGCCAGCAGCCCTTTGATGATTTTGAACTGCTTGGCCGCCTTCGGCTGGATTTCCATTTTCCATTGCTGAGGCAGAACAGGAAGGGCTGTGATGTTGCCAAAATCAGTAAATTCCTCACCGTAAGCAGCAGGCATGGCTTGACTCAAAATGTGTCCGAATGCCCAAGTCACGGCGGTATCTCCTTTCTGGAAATAACCGTCGAAACGGCCGTCCAAAACACCGAGCACCTTACCGATGTCTTTAGCTTGGCTGGGTTTTTCGCAGAGAAATAAACGCATCTCAAACTCCAATACTTTGCTTCAGCTCGAAGAATATCCACATGAAAAGTGTATAAACCAACCAGACAACAGCCGCAAGCAAGGCTCCGTATAAAATAAATGTCCAGAAAAAATCCTTCAATTCACTTAATAGAGCCTTTGCCCAGCAGGAAACATCGTGCCAAGCGGATGTTTTTTTGGTTGTCATAATTTACATTGGGATGTCGTCATCAGGCTGATCCGGAGAACTTGCATTAGCTGAAACTGGAGCAGGATCGCGGGCAGGGCGCAAAGCAATACCTTCGATGCGTTCGTTTGGAACAATAAACAGATTTTTAACGCGCAACGAGCGCGCACGCACCTCAACATTATCGCGATTGGTATAAATCTCAAAGCGTTCTTCGCCTTCAAGACAGACCGGCATACCTGTCTTCAAAATTTTATGGAGGTGAGAAGCATCACGATTCCAATATTCGCAGTTAATCCATTCAGTAGAAACCACTTCCAACTTGCCTTCTGAATTACGTTTGAAGGTTGGCGATGCGACTGAGAAATTAAGAACCATATTAGGTTCGTTATTATTTGGATTAGTGACGGCGCGCAGGTCGAAATCTTTACCGAGATTGCCGCGCACAGAAAGCTGAACTGTCATATTTCACTCCTAAGAAGAGAAGGTAGAGGATAAATATGGCAGAAAGAAAACGGGATAAAATACCCCATCATGAGATTAAGGATAGATAATTATGATTCTATTTGTTTCTGTTTGTCAATAGGTTTATTCGCCAACGCCAACTTGACAGCGTCGGAGACGCGCGGTGTCGCGCAGGCCGTCTGAAAGCGGAACGGCTGCAGATGTTGTCAAGAGTCTTGACAGCGGCCGCACCGGTGGCTGGATTTCCTGTCAAGGGCCTTGACAGCGTCGGAGACGCGCGGTGTCGCGCCTGTTCTCCAAAATAAAAAAGCCGCAACCGCAAGGTTACGACTTTTATCAAATCAGTTATTTTGCCTTTTCCAACATGAAAGCAGGTAAATCCTTTCTACCCATTTTTTCGTATTCGATCATCTGTTCAAAGTGATTTTTTGAGTGGTACAGACAGCTTAGCTCTTGAGCAATTCCTCGACTTCTCGAATAGAAGTCTTTAAAAGCATGGTAAACACGCATATGGATTAGCCTCTCATCTAAAGAAGCATTTGCTTCATCCAACGCCTTACTGACAGCTTCCCATGCAAATACCACCTGTTTTTTACGTTTTTTCCCTGTGGTCATAGAAGCATTGTCGTAATAGATTTCAATAAAATTCATGATCGGGATATGCAAAGTCTCCGTATTAAGCTTTATCCTGCCTTTATACACGATAGGTGACTGTTGATACATAATCCTCATCACAAACCGGTATTTCATACATTTACCGTAAAAATCCCTAGCCTCTGTCACAAGCTGTGACAACGCCCTTTTTTTCTCCTCTATCTCTGCCTCCAACTCCTTAATCCCCCTTACCCTTAAAAGGCTTTTGTGGTAACTGAATTTGAGTTGAACTTTATTGCGGGTGTTTTCAGTAATCTGTTTTCCAACGGTCATCGTATTTCATCCCATCTTAATCTTATTGTCACAGGGTGTGACAGAAAATCCCTGTGGCGGCTATCTCTCAATTTACAGAAAAGTGGCTGCACCTGACTAGGTTGCAGCCACTTTTATTTCATTCGGTAAAACCCTCTTGAACAAGAATTGCCGCTAGTTGCTGCAATTCTTCCTGCTTCATTTTCTTCTGAACATAAACCAAGGCGGGTTGCTTGTTATACATCCATACATCCATTGGGATGCGCGGTAAAACTTCCTGTTGGGTGGCCTCCAGCAATTTCGCACGGGTTACCTCATCAAACAAGCTTTCTCGCCGGATATGACGGATGGTACGTAACTCCATCACCACCACATACAGGTCGTTCAAAATCCGACGCACCAGACGGCCACCGTTATAGAGAATATCATTACCTTGTTTGTTCGACATCATCCCTTTCGTGGTCATGGTTTTTACGGCGCATACAAACTGATCGTAATCCATCAACATCTTTACCAACTTGAAACCGTAACCTCGTGCATTAATCAGGTTGACTTTGATTGGATCATCATTCCGGATAATCGAAATACTCAACCCCGCAGATGCCAATTCTTCAATCTGACATTCGATTTTTTTCTGCTCCGTGCTCAAGTACTCATTGATTTCGTCAAACTGCTTTTCCAGCTCAATCAAATGATATTGCGCATACGGATGGTCTGCCATTGCCAAACCGAGTAGTTCATTGCTGAGACTGAGGCCGTATTTCACACCCGGCCAACGAGCCCCGTTACGGCGGTTGTTATTGCCTTCCCACATACGCACGCCTTGCTTGGTATGCAGCAAAAATTTGTCATTTTCCGAAGAAGTCAGATTGCCCATTTTACGGAAACGGTCGTTTTCAGTCGGGAGAATTTCATATTCACCCCAAACCAAATCTCCTCTGCGTTTATTATTTTTATGCAGATAATGCTTAAGGAGCAGCTCGTGTGCTTTGAATGTTTCCCACTCTGCAAATTGGGGATCATCTTCTGTCAAAACCATGGACACTTTTTCGCCCAGTTTTTCGGCTGCACGGGGCATATCGTAACCGTTGCTGAACGGGGAGTTCTTGTTGCCGACCTTCAGGGCAAATTCTTGTGCAACATGTACTGCCCCGGGTTTTACAACGTAGCGCTGTTTCAATTCCATATTTTCTTCCAATCCGTTTTAATGTTTTTTTAAATGGGCAGCTTGTCACATTCTTTGACAAGCTGCTGTCATCGAAACCGGTCTTTTCCGGCAGTCATCGGCTTTAATGCTGCCGAAAGCTCCCTTGGTATGGTTATGATATCTACACCTACCTGCAACCGACCACGAAAAACGGATGCAGGCGGCCTGCGCACCTCCGGCGCTGTCAAGGCCCTTGACAGGAAATCCAGCCAACGATGCGGCCGCTGTCAAGACTCTTGACAGCAAATTCGGTTTATCGGCATTGCCCGTTTATTTTGGCTTTGTTCACTACATTTCTGGTCATTTCACGCAACTCTTCAACCGAGAGACCTGCATAGGGAGAATCCGGTTTTTCAGACTGGAGCTGTGACATTTCCTCTTGGCGTTTCCGATTCAATGCCTGCGTTTTACGGGTCTCACTGACCTTGTGTGCAACCATGGCGGTAAACTGATTCTGTCCTGCCAGTTTACAGAACGTCATCAGCAAACCCAAAGGGCTATTTACCGGTTTCAGTTGCCCCGAAATTTCGTCCAGAATTTCCTGTTTTTGTTTCAGGTTGGCATTCGGACAGTAACGACCAAAGATGGTTTGAGCCTGCTCCTGCATGGTCTTGTTGAATGTTTTCGGGTAAATCAACTCCTCATCAACTACCACAACATTTCCTTGAACTGCCTGTTTTTTGTTCGGCAACACGGTTTTGTAGTTGTAGTTAAAAACACCTTTGTAATTTAAATATATAACAATCTGCTCATTTGTCGGTTCTGAAGCCGACCATTTGTCGGAAATGGATTTCCTGTTTTGTGGTTTCTGAATTTCCTCATTTGTCGATTCCGAATCCTCCCTTTTGTCGATTCCGAATGTCATATTTTTAGAAGAGGGTAAATCTGCCGAAAAACCGCCCTGAAAACCTTGCTCCTCCATATTTGGCCCTTTCCGCCAATCTTTTTTGGCCCTTTCCGCCAATCTGAGAAATTCGGTTTTTTTGGCATTGGTTGCACTGTAGTTTTCAGACGGCTTTTTCGAGGTCATTAACTTGCGGATGACTTCCAAAATAGCGCGGCCGTTGACTAAGGTAAAAATGCGGCGGCTGGCAATAAAATGCTTCTCAAAAATGAATTTCAGATTTTTGAGACGGTTACGCGCAGTACGCTGCGATTTATCCGACAAGGCAATAGGCTCCTGCCATTCCGACGCTGTCAAGCTCGAAAAGGCATGATGCTTATGGGTGTTAATCTGATTGACAGCATCTTGCAGTGCACTGGTCAGCATTACCGCCGAATGGATACAGCCGGTCAGTGTGACCAAATCGCGGTGATAGGCCACACGGTTGCTGAAGTAACGGCGGAAAAACAGGGAACTGCGGCTTTGCAGCTTGGGCAATGTCAAGGGGTGTGACAAATCTCCTTCATGCCCACTATGACGGCAGACGGCCTCCGACAATTCATCCAAATTCACTTTCAACGCAAGAGGTGCACCCACCCCTTTCCGGCTGGTCTGAATCAGGTTCAGTTTTTTCAGACGGCCTTTGCAGGTATCCTGTTCGCGCGGTGTCAAACCGGTTTCCTCCTGCATTTGCCCGACCGACTTGTATATCCAGCCGTCACGCGCGGCAACTTCTTTGCTGACACGCGACCAATACAGTAATTGCGACAACATTGCCGCTGATTTCAGTGAGCCTGTAATGTCAATCAGACAACGGTAAACCGCAATCGTCCGGCCACCCTGCAGAGCCTCCCAACATCGGGAAAGCTCCGCATTGAACACGGACGGCGGCAGCAAATCGATAGTAGCAGCCATGATTAAGTCCTGTTCATAAATTGGGCGGTTAAGTTACCGAGTGCTTTAAGACTGTAGCGGCCGCTACGGGTGGCCGGCATCCCTTCAAGCTTGATTTCGACCAAACCGAATTTCGATAATTCGGCAATCGCAGTCTCCTGTTCGCGGCGTGACAACAGGGTCATTTCGGTAACATGTCCTTCGGACATATAAGTCCATGGAGACCACTCTCCGCGCTTATCGAATGCCACATACTCGGTCTCGTTCTGCATCAAGGACAAATACAGTATCGATTTAAACGACAAACCCAAAGCGGATAAGGTTTTAAGATGCAACTTGTTGATGGATACCGGCGGGCAAGTCATTGCAGCAATATCACGGGTGCTGTGTTCGTGTATCATCCGCTCCAACAACAAGTCGTCCAAAGTAAACAAAGAGTCCGTCGGGAATACGGTACGCTTGTTCAGCAGTAAGCCTTTGCCCATCAACTGTTCGCGAATATTCCGCCACTGTTTGGCTGTCAAACCGGCTTCGTTGAATACAATGTCGTTATTCAACGAAACCCATTCGCCGGGCATGCATTTTTCGGTGAAATAACTCAGAAAATAGCCTTGGGTAACCGACTGCATGGCTTCGGCAAACTGCTTGACATAGGTTGCCGGCTCTTCCCATAAGGCGGCCAAACCTTTCAAAGCAGCATAATTAGGCTCATTGTAACCGGGTGTGACAGAAAAACCAGGCACAAATAAGAAGCTTTGATGTCCATGTTTATTCTCCGAAATATTTGGTATCGGTAATCACGGTATACAGCTGCCCCAGATTGAGGTCAGGGTATTCGTCTGCCAACAGCTGATAGCGCAGGTACAGGTTCTTTTCCGGTTCCGTTGTCTGCCAGCTTTTCAGAATCCGAAGGCGCATGGCAATAGGGGGCATTCTCAGACGGCCTTTCAGAACGGGCACGCCCAGCTCGAAACGGATTTTTCTGATTTCTTCCGACGTAACCAACGGACACAGATCCACTACCATCTGATTGCTGGCTTTGCGGGCAATCAGCCAACGGACCCGCTGCAATTCTTCCGAGCGTTGCCGCACGTTTTTTTCCAATGTGTGCAATTGGCGTTTCAAGGCATCAAGATCGATTAAATAAGTCACGACCCCGGGAGTTTGCTTGGCCAGTTTTTCAAGTTGCTCGGCATCCATTTGTCGCAGTTTGTCCAGAGTTTGCTTATATTCACGCAATGCAATCGCATTGTAGGCTGCCTCACTTTTAGAATACGGCGCTGAAGCCAGTTTGCTTAAAGCCAGATGGGTATGGACGTTGTCTACATCCAAGATACGATAGACAAGTTTTTGCTTATTCATGATCCTTCCCCTTGTTGTTTGTTCCACGCACGCACAAGCAGATGGATTTCTTCCAAAATCGGGCAAAACGGGTGTGTACCGTGTGTTTGCCATTGCAGTACGTGATTGATGAGGGCAGGGCGTTCCCCGATACCGTAATTCAAATATTCGTCATATTTATCCGGATCGCGGTAGGCAATGCTTACTTTGGAATCTTCCGGCAATGACAGTACCGGATTGTTGTTGTCATCGATATTGTTCATCAGCTCATCCAGCCCGCAGAGTTTCCACAGGTATGAGAAGACGTAACCGGCATCGGGATGCAGGTTGTCGACGATAAACGGTGCCAGCACATCGGGATTGTGGGCAATAGATGAAAAGTCGGGATACTCGATGTAGAAACCCAACGGAAAGCGCGGATGGGCTTTGAAACAATTGCTTAAATTGACTTTTGCCAGCCATTTTTTGATGGCGGTATGCAGATTTTTCAGTACCTGTTCAGGCGAACTTACAGTTTGCGGATGTTCCGCCTCGGACGGAGGATTGACCTCCGCCCGAGGCGAGCCTGCCGGCAGCAAGGCCGCTAGCACAGATGTTTTGGCCATAGGTGTGCCGCCGGTGGCGGCAGGTGCAGTTTGAAACTGCACCGCATCGGTTTCTTTTGCATTAAATTTTGCAGAAGATGGATCATTTTCTAAGGAGTTTGATTCAGATTCTGAATATTCGATATCGTTTGAGCCAGTTTTATCCTCATCATTAAAGGCGGCTGTGCCATACACTTCTTGAAAGCGGCCACTGATGAAATCGAGCAGGGCGGCAACATCTAAAGTTTCCTCCGCGTATTGCTCGTGCCACTGTTCCAGAATATCCGACCATACTGCCAGAAAGCCGTCGGCTTCTCCGGCTTTCTTGGCAGCTTCAGCCATAGATGTATGCATCTTTTTGATTTCCGCCACCTTGGCATTCGACAGTTCGTAAGCGTAACGTCCCAGTTCCTGCAAAGAGTCTGAGGCAAAGAAGAACAGATTCAAAGCCTGATAGGAAATGACCAGGCCTGCTGTACCGAACATCACTTCCAATTCGCGCAGGGACAGTTTTTTGTCACTGTCATCCTGAAAAATATCGCGCACCTCCGCATAGGCGCAGGCCTTATCCCAAAAACACATTTCTGCACGCTGTTCGTTCTCGATCAGATGAGCAATCTGCAATTCGGTTTCGCCGGGGTAGGCGATGTAGAAGCAGGGAATGGTACGGTAACGGTCTTCGCCGGTTTCCTGATACAGCTCACGCATGATTTGCAGACGCGTATTACCACCCTGAGCCAGGACATAATGGCCTTCATCCGGACGCTGGGTCACATGAACAGGCTGTTGGATACCTGTCGCACGGATAGACTCCTTGATAGCCGCATAAGCGGCGGCATCATGGCGGCGGCGCGGGTTCTTGTCGAAAAGCTCGATTTCCTCAACCGGCAGATTCATAAACATACCGCTGCCCATGTGGGGCTTATCAGTCAGATTCATGGCGGTTTGTGCAGGCGTGCCCACGTGCAGACTCAAGCCTGCCAAACCCTGCGTGAGTTTGTTTCTGTTTTCCAAACTCATGATTGCACCTCCGCTGCACGGTTTTCTTCAGGAAGGAGGGTACTCATGTCATTAAAGCAGCTGCCGCGCAGTTCACGTTCTTTGATTCCGGGAAAAATCTCATAAACGATGTTGTGTATTACTTCGTAGGCGGGCATCAGCTTACCGGGGTGTGTTTGCTCGTGGCAATGCACCGGTACGCGCAGAGTCGCCGCCTCTTTGTAGGATTTGGCTTCCGGCACATGGGTTTGGAGCAGTTTTTTACGGTCATCGAGTGATGCGCTGAAAAATTCACGGATTTCCTGTGCAATCAGCTTGGCATCTTTGCTGCGGTCTTGGGCATAGATGACGGCGCGAAGCTGGGGCATAGCCAACCCCATGACTTCGCCTTGAGCAAGGCGTGCCAAGGCTTCCTGAGTGCCCGTGACAAACTCACGGGCACTCAGGATTTCGGGCATGATGGGGGTAATCAGACAGCCTGAAGCGAATGCGGCTGCATCCTGCAAAGGACCGACGGCACCTTGGGTATCAATCAGAATCACGTCGTAGTTATTTTGGAAAAAAGGATTTTGCAGTTTCGCTTTCAACAAAAAGGCACGGTCGGCGCGGTTGGCGATTTTGGTTTGGATGTCGGCCGAAATATTATTGGAAACGATGATGTCCAGATTCGGAAAGACGGTATGGGACACGGTCGAACGCACATTGGCATCGGAATTGTCGCCCAAAAGCAGCTCGACAATCCCGTGCGGCGCACGGTAGCTGAGCGGATAATATTTGGAGAGTGACGGCTGGACATCGGCATCAACCATCAGGACACGGAGGCCGATATCGGCAAGTACGGCTGAGATGTTGGCCAGCAAAGTGGTTTTACCGACCCCGCCTTTGGTTGAGGTGGCGGCTAAAATTACGGGTGCAGACATAATTTAAACTTTCTAAAACAGTTGGTTAGGTAAGAATAAATATCTCTGCAATAATATTCGGGAGTGGGAGGTTCCGATGTCGCATTTCACAGCCGTGTCATTTCAGGCAGTCATAAAATTTAACATAATATAAATTATGCGAATTTAAATAATCATCTCGAAGCATACACTTATGCTGTATAATCCAGCCTATTATTTCATGTTTCCAATGGTTTTATGTTCAATACCGATTTACTGCGCGACAAAATTGCCAACGAAGATTATCAGCGCATGATTATTGCCAGCAGCAGCAGCGGCTTTAGCGCCAATGAAACCGGTTTGCTGCAAGACATTCTGCAGCGCTTTGATTTTGACGTGGTTCAGGCGCAGGCTTTGGCTCAGGCGGTTTTGCAGCAGCAGCGTTTTGATCCGAATGAATACCATATCGACAGTGATGATGAAGACATCACCGGCGTGTGTCCGCATTGTATTAACCCGCCCATGCCGCCGTTGCGTGATTACTTGGCTTGGCGTGAATTACGCGGTTAAATACTGTGTAACTTTTAGGCCGTCTGAAAATATTTACGGCATATGCCGATGATTGAAATGATAAATTATGTTGCAAACCGATAATCTTACCGCCCAACAGCCGCAGCGAATTATTGCGGCACAATCGATTTCCGCCCAAGAAGAGCTTTTAGAACGCGCTTTACGTCCGAAAACGCTGGCAGATTATATCGGCCAAGCCAAGGCTAAGGAACAGTTGGCGATTTTTATTGAAGCGGCGAAAAAACGCGGTGAAGCACTCGACCATACCTTATTATTCGGCCCGCCGGGCTTGGGTAAAACCACATTGGCACATATTATTGCTAAAGAATTGGGTGTCAACTTGCGTCAAACCAGTGGCCCTGTGTTGGAGCGCGCCGGTGATTTGGCAGCCCTGTTAACCAATCTTGAGCCACATGATGTTCTTTTTATTGATGAAATTCACAGGTTGAGTCCGGTAGTGGAAGAAATTCTCTACCCTGCCCTTGAGGATTATCAGCTCGATATCATGATTGGAGAGGGGCCTGCAGCGCGTTCGGTAAAAATCGATTTACCGCCGTTTACGCTGATTGGCGCCACGACACGCGCCGGTATGTTGACTAATCCGCTGCGTGACCGTTTCGGTATTGTTTCACGTTTGGAATTCTATGAAAACAAGGATTTAGCCACGATTGTCAGCCGTTCTGCGCAATTATTGTCGTTGGACATGGGGGATGAGGGGGCGATGGAAGTGGCCAAGCGCAGCCGTGGTACGCCGCGTATTGCCAATCGTTTGCTGCGCCGTGTTCGCGATTATGCCGAAGTGAAAAACAACGGTGTGATTGATGCCGATATTGCTGATGCGGCTTTAAGTATGCTCGATGTCGATGCTAAAGGTTTGGACGTAATGGACAGAAAATTTCTTGAAGCCATTTTGCACAAATTCAGCGGCGGTCCTGTGGGTTTGGAAAACGTGGCGGCGGCAATTGGTGAATCGACTGATACCATTGAAGATGTGATTGAGCCTTATTTGATTCAGCAAGGCTTTTTGCAGCGCACGCCGCGCGGCCGGGTAGCAACAGAGCGCACTTACCTGCATTTTGGCTTGAAAGGTGCTGAATAAATCCGATATTGACAGGCAGTCTGAAACTTTCAGCCTGCCTTATTCTCTATCATCATTTTCTGCTGTGCAACGACTTTATTCATCATCTCAATAAACGCCATTTGCTCATCGTCCGTCAGCACCGACAGGGCGGTTTGGTTGATTTTTTGGGCAATGGCGGTCGCTTGCTCTTGCAGGGCTTTGGCGTGGTCGGTCAGCATAATCAGGCGGATGCGTGCGTCCGTTGGGTGCGGTTCCCGCATAATCAGGCCGTCCCGTTCCATGCGGGCAAGCGTGTTGGCAATGGTCGCTTGCTTTAAATCGGCGATTTCCACCAGTTCGTTTTGGCTCAAACCGTCTTTTTCCCACAGGGTCAGTAAAATGGGGAATTGGGCGGGCGACACCCCCAAGGGGCTTAACCCTTCGTTTAACAAAATGGCGAATTGGCGGGCGATGTGGTTCATCAGGTAGCCTGCGGACACGGTTCTTTGCATAAAATTTCCTTGTAAATCAATCAATCATAAAAATTTTGTCATTGTATCATAAAAATAGCTTGCTATATAAAAATATAGCGTGCTATTATATTTATAATTTAATAGCACGCTATATTTTTAGAGGCCAAGATGACACGGGATACCCTTTGCACCATACACAAATTCACAGCAATGACTGCCGCTTTGCTGATTGGCATTTTTTGGACAAGCACCTTGATTAGCGAGATTTTTTTGTCGCAAGAAGCGGTGGTTTGGGTCAAAAATGTGATTTTTTACGGTGTATTTTTTCTCATGGCGGCTATAGCGATGACGGGGGCGAGCGGTATGAAAATGGGGGCAAAGTCCAAACACCCCAAAATCCTTGCCAAGAAAAAACGTATGCCGGTGATTGCCATCAATGGGCTGTTGATTTTATTGCCTTGTGCGCTGTATCTGTGCCGTAAGGCAAACGCCGGTGAATTTGATACTGCTTTTTATGCCTTGCAGTGCTTGGAGCTGTTGGCAGGGGCGGTCAATTTACGGCTGATGTTTTTGTCAATGAAAGACGGTTTTGGCATCAGAAAAAGAAAATAATTTTTTGAAGGAAAAATGATGAAAAATCAAACTACTTACAACCGCACCGCACGCTACCTGCATTGGGGTATGGCATTATGTTACACAGTGATGTTTGCGACCGCAATTGCTTGGAATATGAATGACAGCCTGAAATTTTTGATGAATCCGCACCGTGCCATAGGCATTTTATTGCTGATTTTGACGCTGTTTCGGGTGATTTGGGCAATCACACACGCCAAACAGCCGCCTGCCAAGAGCCTGACGGCAAAATTGGGGCATGCGGCATTGTATGTGTTGATGCTGGCGGTGCCGATTGTAGGCGTGGTTCGTCAGGCAGGTTTTGCACAAGGCAATCAACCGCTGATTGATTTGGGCAATGCTTGGCATGGGGTGCTGGCTTGGGCATTGTTATTGTTGGTGGCCGGCCATATCGGCATGGTGGCAGTTCATCATGCCAAGGGCGATAAAATTTTAAACCGTATGAGATAGGAGTATACCCATGAAATCAATCAAATTATTGGCAACCGCCTTGCTGATGACAAGCGTTTTAAGTGCTTGCGGTATGGCAAATAAAGCAGAGCGTTGGCAAGCCAAACGAGCCGAATGGCAAAACAGCGTGGTGCTGATTAACGCCTTTGAAGTGCCAAAAGGCAAAGAAGCCGAAGCCTTGCAATCGTGGCAAAAATCGCGTGATTTTTTGCAAACCCAAGACGGCTGCATCAGCACGCAGTTGCACCAAAACCTTGACCCCAATGGCAAATTTTATCTGGTTAATGTCGCACGCTGGCGTAGTGCCGATGATTTTAAAAATGCCACCGCCAAAATGCGTAAAGCCCTGCCTGATAACCAAGTGGAAGGCGTGGTGTTTTATCCGAGTTTATTTAAAGTGATTGAATCGGATATGCCTTTTGAGCGAAAAATGGGGAAATAAATGATAGAAACCGTCCAAAATGGGCGGTATTTATCAGTTTTACGTCATTCCCTTAACGCACCTAACACCATTTCAAATGCCCGTGAATGATGTTTTTTGCTTGGATAATAGGCATAAAACGGCGTGTAAGTCATACGATAATCACAAAGCAGCTCCACCAATTCGCCTGATTGTAGCTCTTTTTGTACTTGTGGTAAGCCGACAAAACCAACCCCTAAATGATTTTTAACCCCGTTTCACAGCGTGTACCACATCAACGGTCAGCATACGGTGAACCTGATTGATGAAAATAATGCCACCGCCATTAACTATTGCTTGGTTAAACTGGTTGAAAGCAAAGACGGTAAAGAGCTGTTGCAGGAACACAGCGTCCGCTATGCCGACACTTATATTAAACAAAACGGTAAATGGCTGATTGCCAAACGGATTGCCGATTTTATGATTAGTGAAAACCGAGTGGTTGGCTAAATCGTGATAAACACCGTGTAAAAGCGGTGTTTTTGTTTTTTCAAGAACAATGGAAAAGATTTACACTCAATGCCATTGTATTTTCGCAGAACGCGCTTTGCCTGATTCCAAAAGTTCTCAATATCGTTAATGAGATTTTGACAGTCTGTAAAATGTGTACTGTGGTTGATGCAATGATGAGTAAACTCACTCACATCCGGCACATCACAGCTTTTGCAACAGTCGGTATATGCAATGCTATCAGGCATAACTTTTTGTTTAGTAACAGGAAGTAAAGTATCCTGCTTGGTGCTTTCAACTACAATGGTATAACCTAACCATGTCGTTTCAGTATGCCAAATACAGCCACTTTACCTACTGCACCGCGACCATGCTTACCTTGCGTTGTCCGCCAAAACGACCCTCGTCCAACTCAACAGGGGCACCAAAAACTTCGTCTGCTTGAAGTGCTAAATGGCAGGCGGTGCGCTTTTTTACATAGTTTACAGTTTTTATCTTCATTTTTGCCGGGTAACACAACTCCTAATCCAATACACAGTCCCCATCCTTTTATTGGGTTTCTAACCAAATCCACAAACCGAATCAAAAGGCCGTCTGAAACCTAATAATTTTCAGACGGCCATTCTTCGATTGTCAAAATCAGAACGAATATTCCGCTTTCAGCCAATAAGTCCGCGGCATGCCCAATACGGCAAAACTGCGGTCATACTGGCCGCGCTGCACCTGCCAATAGGCTTTGTTGAACAGATTTTCGACTGCCGTGCTTACGGTCAAATCGTTTTTGCCCAGCTTGGTTTTATAGCCTGCACCGATGTCAGCCAAGGTGTAAGACGGGAAAGCGTATTGTTTCTTCGTGTCTTGATAAGATTTGCCGAAATACTGCACATTTCCCGACAGCGTCAAGCCCTTCACATAAGGTGTATCCCATTCCACGCCCGCTTTGGCAATCACGCTCGGATTGGCAACTTGTACGCCGCTTACTAGATTGTCTTTGTAATTCGGATAATCCTTCACTTGCGATTTCAAATACATCAAACCGAAGCTCGGTCGTAGAGTTTGATTCATCAGATTGGCGTAAACATTAAATTCGATACCGCGATTACGCTCGATACCCTGCTCATCACCGGCAGCCGCACCACTGGCGGCAAAATCGGTTCTGCGGACAGTGGTGCCGCGCCAATAGCCCGGACGGCGGATTTGGAAGGCGTTCAAGGTGGTGACAAAATCACCCCAGTTTTTACGCACACCGATTTCAAATTGGCGGCTGACGCGCGGTTTGGCCATGGTGGTGTCGCCGGTGGTATCGTCCACGCTCAAGCTGGCCGGTTCCAAATCTTCCATATAGTTACCGTAAACAGCCAAATCCGGTTTCGGCACCCACGCGGCCATCAGCATAGGGCTGAAGCGGCCGGCATTGGCTTTGGTTTGATTAAGATTGTTTTTTTGCTCGACTTGCTGGAAGCGTCCTCCCAAAGTAAAGCGGTAGCGGTTGTCAGCAAAGCCCATAGTATCCGACAACGCTAAGCTGTTGACTTGGATTCGGGTATCTAAATTCGGCGTCCTTTCAATGGCGGTCGGATAGTCGGCGGCAAATGAAGCCAGTTGCGCGGCAATGTCGCCGGTACCGTCAATCGTAGCTTTGCTGTTGCCTGCTTTGGTGCCGCGATAGGTTTGGCGGCGGCGGTCGATGCGGTCTAAGGCTGCGCTCCAAGTGTGATCCACCGAGCCGGTTTCAAATTGGCCACGGGCGGTGAGATTCATACTGGTGGTTTGAAAACGCTGATCGGTCAAGCGTGCGGTGCTGGTGTTGTATTGGCTGCTGTCGGTGGTGCTGGCCGTTGGAGAAACCAGTGTACCGTAATAACGCGCTTTGTTGTAACCGATACCGCCGGTGATTTGCACCGGAGCATCAAGGTCATATTCAAACGTCAGCATATTGGTTTGGCCGACGGTATTCTGCCGGTTCCAGGCCGGCAACAGATTGGTTCTGCCGTCGGGTGCATCAAACAGTCGGCCGTTGGCATTTTGAATGTCTTGAATACGTGCGCGACCGCCTTGTGCTTTGCGTTTGGAATACACGGAATCAAATGCTACGCGCAATTTCTCGCCCCGGTAATCGGTATTTAAGGCAAATTCTTTGTTGTCTTCGCTGTAACCGTCACGCGGGGTATCGCCGTGGCGCAGTTTACCGTTGACACGCACGCCGAACTGTTTGTCGCTGCCGAAACGCTGGCCCAAATCAAAAGCACCTTGCGCACGGCTGCCGCTAAACCAGCCCAAACCGATGGTACGGTTGCCTTCATCGGCGGCTTTTTTAGTTTCGATGTTTAGCGAGCCGGAAACCGCGCCCTCCGGATCCATGCCGTTGACGGCTGTCGATGCGCCTTTGATCAGCTGCACAGAAGCCACCTGCACGCTGGACGTACCCTGTGTGCCGTACATACCGGCCAAACCGTTGACGCTGAATTGGCGCGAATCAAGCTGATAACCGCGGAAATAAAGGCCGGTGAGCGTATTGGTTTCTCCGCCGAACTGCCAAGTCGATGCATCTTTTTTCGCCACCACATCCACTAAGGTGCGCGCTTCGGTGTTTCGGATTACTTTCTCATCATAACTCACCACCGTCACCGGTGCGGTAAAGGCATTGGCTTTGCCCAACACGCCGAGATTGACGCGGTCTTTCAAATCACCGTCGCTGGCGATGGAATAGGATCTGGCGGCGCGCACGCGTTTATTGTCGCCCTTCACTTCCACTTGTTGCAATTCAGTTTGATTGGCGGTTACCGTATCGCTGCTTTCATCGGCAGCATACGCAAATGCGCCCGCAATCAAGAGCGGCATTAAGGCTGATTTATTGTTCATGTAGGTTCTTCTCTGAAATAAATGTGTTTAATGTGTTTTAAGCGTAAAAAATCTAAAAATGATTTTAAAAACATATTATATTTGATAATATTCTGCCTCGCTATAGGTTGAAATAAAAATTGTTCTTATCATTAGTTTAAAACAATAAATACAACACTTAGTGCAATAATTTACCAAATGATTGAATAATGCCGTCTGAAAATGTTTTCAGAAGGCCTAATAACATTATTAAAAAGAACCTCCATGCAAAAATGGCAAACCGAACTCTACGGCACCCCGCTGTGGCTGCTGCAAACGCTGGCAGGTGTCGCAGCGGCGCTCATCATTATCTTATTTTTCGCTTCCAAAACCCGTTTCGGCCAAGAATCCAAATATATTCTCAAGCTTTGTTTAACACGCAAAAGCAGCGTCAAAATCATCGTCGCTATTGTGATGATGGTGGTGCTGTTGCTTACCGAAGTCCGGTTGAATGTACTCAGCACCTTTATGTCCAACGGCTTATACAGTTCCATGCAGGACATGAAAATACAGGCATTCTGGCAATTTGCCGCCATGAATGCGGGCGTGGTATTGCTGCGCACGTTTAACGGTGTGGTTAACGATTTTCTCGATCAAAGTTTAGCCATTAAATGGTCGGAAAAACTCAATCATGTACTGACCACGCGCTGGCTGGAAAACAAAAACTACTACCGTCTGCAGATGCGCCGCCATTCGCCCGACAACATCGATCAACGTATCCAGCAAGATGCGCAGGATTTTATCACCTCCACCATCGAATTCGTGCGCGGTATGCTTAATTCCGTGGTGTCGTCGCTCGAATTTGCTTTTGTATTGTGGGGCTTGGCGGGCATTCTCACCGTATTCGGCTACGATATTCCGCGCGGCATCGTATGGTTTGTCTTTATCTTCGTGATTTTAGCCACCTTTATTGCCATGTGGATTGGTAATCCTTTGATCCGTTACAACTATGAAAACGAAAAGCTCAACGGCGACTACCGCTATTCGCTGATCCGTGTGCGCGATCACGCCGAGAGCGTGGCGTTTTACGATGGCGAATGGCGCGAGCAAGCCCAATTAAGCAGCCGCTTTGCCGCCATTATCCGCAACCGTTGGCGCATCGCGCGTCAAAGCGTGGCTTTGAGCGGCTTCAACGATATGTTCAGCAACGGCATTCAGCTGTTCCCAATTATCCTGCAAGCCCCGCGCCTGTTTGCCGGACAAATCAAAATCGGTGACGTACAGCAAACCGTACAAGCCTTCGCCCGCCTGCAACGCGCCCTATCGTTTTTTCGCATGTTTTACGAAGAATTCACCGCCTACCGCGCCCGCTTGGAACGTTTATACGGCTTCTTACTCAGCACCCATGAGCAACACAGCGCCCCCAAACCTGAAATCAAACACATTTCAGACGGCCTCAAGCTCTCCAACGTTGCGCTCTACCGCAATAACGGCGAAATCTTGTTGGATAACATCAATATCGATGTCAAACCCGGTGATGCCCTATTGATTAAAGGCCCCAGCGGCTGCGGCAAAACCTCCCTGCTCCGTTCGCTGGCCGGACTGTGGCCGTTCGGCAGCAGCGGCCACATTGTGCAACCCGAACGCAGTCAAATTTTATTCGTGCCGCAACGCCCCTACACCCCGCAAGGCACTTTGCGCGAAGCCATCTGCTACCCTGACATCGACCCGCAGCATCCTGATTTAGCCGCTTCCATGAGCCTTTGCCGCCTCGACCATTTAATCGACCAACTCGACAAAACCGATGACTGGCAACACAAACTTTCCCCCGGCGAACTCCAGCGTGTTGCCTTCTGCCGCACCCTGCTCTCACGCGCCAAAGTAGTTTTGCTCGACGAAGCCACGTCCGCACTTGACGAGCCGACCGAATCGCAGCTCTACCGCGGCATTCGCGAAAAAATGCCCGAAAGCATCATCATCAGCATCGGCCACCGCAGCAGCTTGAATGAATTTCACAATATCCACTATGATGTCGGCGCGGTGAAATGCGGCTGAAGCACGGCAAAGGCCGTCTGAAAGATAACGTAGATTTCCGCAAAGCCTTTCAGACGGCCTTTTATCCGCCCAACCCGATAAATGACCTTTTACATATGAAAGCAGAATGAAAAATAATAAAATAATGTCATTAATCCCATGCAAAGGAAGACATTCATGAATATTACCAAAACCCTCCCTACCCTTGCCCTGATTTCCTTATTAACCGCCTGCGGCGGTGGTGGTGGAGGTACGAATCATCAGCCCAGTGCCGACAGTACGCCCACCAAACAAAACACGGCTAATTCCGACGCGGCAGATGCCAGCGACGGTCAAACAAACGCCTCTTCAAAAAATATCTATATCGCACCGAAAATAACAGAGCCTGCCGGTCCCAATTATAATTGGAGCACAACGACAATCAACAGCCATGTCTTTAGTAATACAGAAGCGAATGATTTCAGCAAAATCTTTCCTTTAGGTTACAGCGAATCAAAATACTCCGAAGAAGAGACACGTCCCAAACCTTCTTCCAATAATCCATACCGCAGCAGCAGAGAGGAAGGCTAGGTCAAAGCTTACTACCTACCTCATTCCATTATCCTTGGCAGCACGCTGATCAAACTATTCCGCGACGATAAAGAAGTAGAAATCAAAACGCTGCATCCCACTTATACTAATTTTAATCCTGCCGCCATCGGTGAATTCACCAAACCCGAAATCGTCAATAAAATGAGCGGCAGCTTTCAATACAAAGGCGTTGCCCTCAGCAGCAACGGTCAAGGCGTGTTCAATTACCATGTGGATTTTGCTCAAAAAACCGGTAGTGGAGAAATCACAGGCCTGAAAGAACACGGTCATATTACTCTGCACAAAGCGGTCATTACAGATAAGTTGGATTCCACGCTGTTTCAAGGCATTACTTCCAAGCCGATGGCTGGTATTGAAGGTAAGGCCACTGGCAGTAATTTGGACAGTAACCCCGTTTATCGTTTGGGCTTTTTCGGCCCCAAAGCCGAAGAAATTGCCGGACATATCGAAGTGCGTAATCAAGATCCGATACATAAACATACTTATACCACCCATCCGATAGGCTTTTCAGGCTTACGCCAATAAAAATGAAAACCTAAAACCCAAAGGCCGTCTGAAACCCAGTTTTCAGACGGCCTTTCTGCTAAAATAACGCACAAACACATCACGCGAGAACGCCATGCCCGAAATCAAATGCCCTCATTGCCACACCGCTTTTACCGTAGATGAAGCCGGTTATGCCGATATTGCCAACCAAGTGCGCACGCTGGAATTTCAGCAGGAATTAAACGAACGCTTGGCGCAAAGCCGCCGCCAGTTCGACACCGAAATCAAGCTGGCGGAAAACACGCTGGAAACGGCTTATCAGCAGAAGCTTGCTGCCAAAGATCGCGAATTAGCCGAATTGGCGGCGCATTTGAAAAGCCATGAAAAAGACAGCCTGCTGGCCGTGGCCGAAGCGGAAGGCCGTCTGAAAGCGCAATTGGCCGAGCGTGATCAGCAAATTGCCGCGCTGCGTTTGCAGGCGAAATCATTGGAAGAATCGAAAAACATTGAAAAAGAACTCGAAATTCACCGTGCCGTTGCGGTGAAAGAACGTGAATTGGGCGAACTCAATGCGCGTTTTTTATTGCAGGCCAAAGAGCGCGAATTGGAAAAACAAGCCTTGCGTGAGCAATATCAAGCCGAATTGAAACAAAAAGACGAAGCGATTGCGTTTTATAAAGATTTCAAAGCGCGCCAGTCCACCAAGATGGTCGGCGAAAGCCTTGAGCAGCATTGCGAAACCGAATTCAACCGTATCCGAACCACCGCCTTCCCGCAAGCCGTGTTCGGCAAGGATAACGATGTGGCCGGCGGCAGCAAAGGCGACTATATCTACCGTGAATGCGATTCAGACGGCAATGAAATCATCTCGATTATGTTTGAGATGAAAAACGAAAACGAAACCACCGCCACCAAAAAGAAAAACGAATATTTTTTCAAAGAGTTGGATAAAGACCGCCGCGAGAAAAAATGCGAATATGCCGTGTTGGTGTCGCTGTTGGAAGCGGATAACGAGCTTTACAACGGCGGCATTGTCGATGTGTCTTACGCTTATCCGAAAATGTATGTCGTGCGGCCGCAATTTTTCATTCCGCTGATTTCGCTGTTGCGAAATGCCGCGCTGAATACCTTGCAATACAAACAGGAAGTCGCCCAAATGCGTGCGCAAAATATCGATATCACGAATTTTGAGGAAGATTTAAATACCTTCAAAACCGCATTTGCCCGCAATTACGAATTGGCCAGCCGAAAATTTCAGACGGCCATTGAAGAAATCGACAAAACCATCATCCACTTGCAAAAAACCAAAGAAGCGCTGCTTTCTTCCGAAAACAACTTGCGCTTGGCCAATAATAAGGCAGAAGAATTGAGTGTGAAGAAACTCACACGTAAAAATCCGACCATGAAAGCGGCGTTTGAGGCGTTGGCTAACGACGCTACAAAATAAAATAAAGGCTGAGACCTTTGCAAAACTTTATGAACCATCAATAAAAACCAAAACAGCCGTCATTCCCGCGCAGGCGGGAATCCATCTTAAAATTTCAGAAACTTATTTTATTCAATAGCTTGCCATGCTCAAAAATGGATTCCCGCCTGCGCGGGAATGACGTCGGTTCTTTGTGCTTGTCGTTTTTCAAGGAATTTTGAAAGTCTCAGGCCGTCTGAAAACCATTTAATTCACTGAAAGTTTGCTATGCAGATTTATTTAGTCGGCGGTGCCGTCCGCGATTATTTATTGGGTTTAGAAGTCAAAGACCGCGACTGGGTGGTGGTCGGTGCCGATGCGCCTACCATGTTGGCACAAGGTTTTCAGCCGGTGGGCAAAGATTTTCCGGTGTTTTTACATCCCGACAGTCACGAAGAATACGCCCTCGCCCGCACCGAGCGAAAAACGGCCAAAGGCTATGCCGGTTTTGCATTTCATGCCGATAGAGACGTGACATTGGAACAAGATTTAATGCGCCGCGATTTAACCATCAATGCCATGGCGCAAGATTCAGACGGCCTGATTATCGATCCGTTCGGCGGGCAGCAGGACCTTTCAGACGGCATTTTGCGCCATGTTTCTCCTGCTTTTGCCGAAGATCCGGTCAGGATTTTGCGCATTGCCCGTTTTGCCGCGCGCTATGGCTTTTCAGTAGCCGATGAAACCCTGCTGCTGATGCGGCAAATGGTGGCCGATGGCGAAGCGGATGCGCTGGTGGCGGAACGGGTTTGGCAGGAATTGGCCAAAGGCCTGATGGAACGAAATCCGGCGGAAATGATTGAAGTCTTACGCGAATGCGGCGGTTTGGCGGTGTTGCTGCCTGAAGTAGAAGCCTTGTTCGGCATGCCGCAGCGGGCGGATTATCACCCCGAAATCGATAGCGGCATCCATACGCTGATGGTTTTGCAAAAAGCAGCCGATATGGGTTTGAGCTTGCCCGAGCGCTATGCGGCGCTGCTGCACGATTTGGGCAAAGCCAAAACGCCGTCTGAAATCCTGCCCAAGCATCACGGCCATGATTTGGCCGGCGTGAGCTTGGTGCGTGAAGTGAACGGGCGTTTGCGTGCGCCGCGTGCGTGTGGGGGATTGGCCGAACTGGTTTGCCGCTGGCACATTATTTTTCATCAAGTAGCGCAACTCAAACCGGCTACCGTGTTGAATACGCTAAAAAAAACCGATGCATTCAGACGACCTGAACGCTTTCAGACGGCCTTGAACGTATGCGTAGCCGATCAACGTGGCCGTCTGAATTTTGAAGATGCCGAATATCCGCAACGTGAACATTGGTTGAACTTATTACAGGCAGCCAATGAGATCGACGCCGGTGAAATTGCCGCCCAATGCGCTCAAAACCAGCAGCAACATTTGATTGCCCAGCGCATAGACGAAGCGCGTTTGGCAAAGATTAAGCCGATACAGGAAGCCTTTAAAGCAAAATACAATTGAAGCGACAAACAATATAAGGCCGAGACCTTTGCCCCCTGAAAAGCTATTGCCAAAGAACCGACGTCATTTCCGCGCAGGCGGGATCTATTTTTAAACATGGCAAACTATTGAATAAAATAAGTTTCTGAAATTTTGAGATGGATTCCCGCCTGCGCGGGAATGACGGCTGTTTGGATTTTTATTGGTGGTTCATGAGGTTTTGCAAAGGTTTCAGGCCGTCTGAAAGCATATTCTTTCAGACGGCCTCTTTATATCCATCCATTACTGCTTTTTCAAGCCCTTGGCTTTCACGGTAGCAATCGCGCCGTCAATGCCTTTCTGTTGGATTAGTTCGTTGAATTGATTACGGTAAATCGTTACCAAGCTGGCACCGTCTACACGGATATTGTAGATTTTGTATACCGAACCGACTTGGTAAAGCTGATAAGCCACTTCGTATTTGGTGCCGTTTTTGGTTTGGACTTCAGAGAAAACATCATGTCGATTACCGTTGGAAGTCATTTTCGGCAACAATTTCACCTTGGCATCCGCTGCCCCTATCAAGGCCGAATGTGAATACATGTTGATAATCATGTCTTTAAACGCACTGATGAATTCGCTTTTTTGTTTGGCGGTAAAATTGCGCCACGGAGCGCCCACAGCCAAAGCGGAAATGCGCTCGTAATCCAAATAGCGGTTGGCGTAGCTTTCGATTTGCTTCACTTTTTGCGCTTCGCTTGCCGAGCTTTTGGCGATCTTCAACACAGTATCCATATTTTGCTGCATTTGCGTTTGCGCAGGATGCGTCGCAGCGGCAGCATAAGGAGCCACAATCGCCATCGGCGCGGCCAACATCAAAGCAGATAAATAACGGGTCATGTTTTTTCCTTTATCAAAGGTGTGGGAAAGTTTGGCTATTGTAATCACTTTGATATTAGGAAATTTTAATAAAATGTAAAAAACCATTCAGGCCGTCTGCAAACAAGTTAGCGGCCGATAAATAAATTATCATTATATCAATCATTTTTAAATTAATTTGAGCAAGCTACTTTACAAATTTTGTGTATTTACTATAATGACGCTTTCCACCGCCCAGGTGGCGAAATTGGTAGACGCAGGGGACTCAAAATCCCCCGCCGCAAGGTGTGTCGGTTCGAGTCCGACCCTGGGCACCAAATTTTAAAAAGACCGCTTAATGCGGTCTTTTTTGTTTTTGTATCGCAGTTTCAGACGGCCTGACAAATCATTTTGCCCTGTTTGGGCCGAGAAATTTGCTAAAATTGCAAATATTGTCGGTTATCCCCTTTTATTCTGATTACAAAAAGGGTACATTTACTACATTGTAAACAATCTTCAATTTGACGGAACACACATCATGGATCGCTTCCCTAAATCATCAAAACTGGATCATGTCTGCTACGATATCCGCGGGCCGGTACACAAAGAAGCCCTGCGCTTGGAAGAAGAAGGCCACAAAATTCTGAAGCTGAATATCGGTAATCCTGCGCCTTTCGGCTTTGAAGCGCCGGATGAGATTCTGGTCGACGTTATCCGCAACCTGCCCACTTCACAAGGCTATTGCGATTCTAAGGGTTTGTATTCCGCGCGTAAGGCCATCGTGCATTACTATCAGACCAAGGGCTTGCGTGACATTACCGTGAATGATGTGTTTATCGGCAACGGCGTATCCGAGCTGATTACCATGTCTATGCAGGCATTGCTCAATGACGGCGATGAAATCCTGATTCCGGCACCGGATTATCCTTTATGGACGGCTGCCGCCACACTGGCCGGTGGCAATGTGCGCCATTATCTGTGCGACGAAGAGAAAGATTGGTTTCCGGATTTAGCCGATATGGAAGCCAAAATCTCACCGAAGACCAAAGCGATTGTGGTGATTAACCCGAATAACCCGACCGGCGCGGTATACAGCAAAGAAATCCTGCTGGAAATCGCCGAATTGGCACGCAAACACGGCCTGATTATTTTTGCCGATGAGATTTACGATAAGATTTTGTACGATGGTGCCGTACATCACCATATCGCCGCCCTCGCTCCTGACTTGCTGACCGTCACCTTTAACGGCTTGTCAAAAGCCTATCGCGTAGCCGGTTTCCGCCAGGGCTGGATGGTGCTCAATGGCCCGAAACAACATGCCCAAGGCTATATCGAAGGCTTGGAAATGCTCGCCTCTATGCGCTTGTGTGCTACCACACCCATGCAACACGCGATTCAGACGGCCTTAGGCGGCTATCAGAGTATCAATGAATTTATTTTGCCGGGCGGCCGTTTGCTCGAGCAACGCAATAAAGCTTACGAGCTGGTGAACCAAATTCCCGGCATTACCTGCGTGAAGCCGATGGGCGCGATGTATATGTTCCCGAAAATCGACACGGAAATGTACAACATCCATGACGACATGAAATTCGTTTACGATTTGTTGGTACAGGAAAAAGTCTTGTTCGTGCAAGGTTCGGGCTTCAACTGGATTAAGCCCGACCACTTCCGCATCGTCACCCTGCCTTATGTGCATCAAATCGAAGAAGCGATGGCGAAATTGGAGCGTTTCTTGAAAAATTACCGCCAATAGTCAAATACAAAAAAGGCCGTCTGTTTTCAGACGGCCTTTTCTCTTGGTGCCTATTATTTATTCAATTGCGCATTCAGCATATTTTCACGCGACAGAATACGATCCAAATCCGCAGCTTCCATCAAGCCCAAATCCAAAATCACATCGCGCACACTCTGGCCGGTGGCCGCACACATTTTGCCGATGTAATCACCGTTTTCATGGCCGATGTACGGGTTCAGGAAGGTAATCAGACCGATCGAATTGAACACATAGCTTTCGCATACTTCACGGTTGGCTGTAATGCCTTTCACGCATTTTTCCGCCAAGCCCGCGCAAGCGTTGTTGAGCAATGAAATCGATTCCAGCATACATTGGGCAATCACTGGTTCCATCACGTTCAATTGCAGTTGGCCTGCTTCGGAAGCAAAGGTAACGGTAGTATCGTTACCCAATACTTTAAAGCAGACTTGACTCACCATTTCGGGAATTACCGGATTCACTTTGGCCGGTGTAATCGAAGAGCCTGCCTGCATTTCCGGCAAATTAATTTCACCCAAACCGGCGCGCGGGCCGGACGACAGCAAGCGCAAGTCATTACAGATTTTCGATACTTTCACCGCCGTGCGTTTCACCGCGCTGTGTACCATCACATACGCGCCGCAGTCGGAAGTGGCTTCAATCAGGTTTTCGGTCAGCTTGACATCCAAGCCGCTGATGGCTGCCAATTTTTTCACTGCCAAATCGGCATAGCCTTCCGGCGTGTTCACGCCCGTACCGATGGCGGTTGCGCCTAAGTTCACTTCCAACAACAATTGGCGCGTGCGCTCTAAATTGATGATTTCTTCGTCCAACAATACTTGGAACGATTTAAATTCCTGCCCCAGCGTCATCGGCACCGCATCTTGCAATTGTGTGCGCGCCAATTTCAATACGTCTTTAAATTCATCTGCTTTTTGTGCAAACGAATCTTTCAACACAGCCAGGTTTTTCAAGAAATCACCGATGCTGTGATACACCGCCAAGCGGAAAGCAGTCGGATAAACGTCGTTGGTCGATTGGCTGGCATTCACATCATCAATCGGGTTCACGACTTCATAGTTGCCCTTCTCTTGCCCCAATTGCTCCAAAGCCAAGTTAGCAATCACTTCGCAGATATTCATGTTCACCGAAGTACCCGCGCCACCCTGAAACACATCGGTCGGAAACTGATCCATACAGCGGCCGTTTACCAAAATCTCATCGCAAGCTTTATCAATTGCAGCCGCTACGTCTACTGACAACGTCCCCAATTCGCCATTGGCCTGCGCCGCCGCTTTTTTCACCTGCACCAAGCTGCGCACAAAATGAGGCATATCTGCGACTTTTTGCAAAGAAATCTGGAAGTTTTCCAAAGCGCGCAAGGTGTGGATGCCCCAGTACACATCGTTCGGAATCTCACGTTCGCCCAATAAATCATATTCAACACGATAAGCCATACTCTAAAACCCTCTTTGAGAAAATATTAATATCGCCGGCACACGGCTACACAGGGAATAAGATAATCTTGTTAGCCTGATTTGTCCATATATTTAAGGCATAATTATGCAGTGATTTTGGGATAGAAGGCCGTCTGAAACCCTTTACAGACGGCCTTTGTGCTCATTAAACCAATTTTTTGTTCGCCCAAGCCTCAACACTTGCCAAGGCTTGCGGCAGCTTATCGGCTTCGGTGCCGCCGGCTTGTGCCAAATCAGGGCGGCCGCCGCCTTTACCACCGATTTGTTCGGCCACGAATTTGACCAAATCGCCGGCTTTGACTTTGGCGGTTAACGGTTTGGATACACCGGCGCACAAGGAAACTTTGCCGTCGTTTACCGCAGCCAGCAGAATCACGGCTTTATCGGATTTGCCGCTCAGGTCGGTCACAATTTCGCGCAAAGCGGCGGCATCGGCTTCGATTTGGGCGACAACCAGTTTGGCTGCGCCTAAGTCTTTGGCGTTATCCAGCAGCTTGGCACCTGCGTGTACGGCCAATTCGGCTTTGGCTTTGGCCAAGTCTTTTTCCAAGGCTTTGGTTTGAGCAGCGTTGGCTTGGATTTTGGACAATACGTCGCGCTCGGTTTGGGCTTTCACTTCGCCGATGATGTCGCGCACCAAACGCTCTTGGTTTTGAGCCCATTTCAAAGCGTTCAGGCCGGTGATCGCTTCGACGCGGCGCACGCCTGCAGCGATGCCGCCTTCGCTGATGATTTTAAGCAGGCCGATGTCGCCGGTGCGGGCAACGTGGGTACCGCCGCACAACTCGGTAGAGAAATCGCCCATTTGCAACACGCGTACTTCGTCGCCGTATTTTTCGCCAAACAGCATCATCGCGCCGGTTTTTTGCGCGTCTTCCATGCTCATAATATTGGCATCAACCGCCACGTTGGCCAAAATAGCTTGGTTGACGCGGCGTTCGACTTCGGCGATTTCTTCCGCGCTGATGGCTTGCGGATGGGAAATGTCGAAACGGGTTGAATCGGCAGTCACCAACGAGCCTTTTTGCTCGACATGTTCGCCCAATACATCACGCAAGGCTTTGTGCATCAAATGGGTGGCACTGTGGTTGCGCATATTGGCATCGCGCACATCGTTATCCACTTTTGCTGTCACCGCATCGCCTACTTTCAGACGGCCTGACGTTACCACGCCGAATTGTCCGGATACCGCGGCTTTGATTTTTTGCGTATCGCGCACTTCAAAGCGGTTGTCTCCGGCAAAGATAAAGCCGACATCACCCACTTGGCCGCCTGATTCAGCGTAGAACGGAGTGAAATCAATCACGACCGCACCGCTCTCGCCTTCAGCAAGTTCGTTCACGGCTTCGCTGTCTTTGTACAAAGCCAATACGGTGGCTTGGGTGCGGCGTTCGGTGTAGCCTTGGAACTCGGTATCTTGACCTTCGTAAGCCAATTGGGTATTGGCTTTGAAGCTTTGTGCGGCGCGGGCGCGGGCGCGTTGGGCTTCCATTTCGCGCTCGAAGCCTTCTTCGTCCAATTCGATGCCCAATTCGCGCGCCATGTCGGCGGTTAAGTCGTATGGGAAGCCGTAGGTATCGTAGAGTTTGAAGATGTGCTCGCCGCCAATCACCATTTTGCTGTTGGCAATGTTGTCTTTAACGTAAGTTTCCAACGCTGCGGCAAACGGTTTGCCTTCTTCGGAAACATTACCTTGTCCGATCACTTCTTTCAGGCCGATGGTTCGGCTTTCGTTCAGACGGCCTTCAGTTTGGGTTTGAATAACGATTTGTTTGTCGCCACCTTTGTTGCGGGCAGCGGCGGTAAATTCGATGCCGTCTGAAGTACGCAAGGTCAATGGTTTGCCTTGGCCTTCAAGCGGCAACAGGCTTTCTAATTTCAAAAAGCGCATGCCGTTTAATACGTTATTAAACAAGCCCATGCCTTTTTCCAAGGTTTCGCCGAAACGCGCTTCTTCACCGCGCAAGGCTTCCATGATTTGGGTTTGCTTTTCTTTCAATTCAGGATAGGCAGCGCCCATCGTTTTCACCAAATCCGGCACCAGTTTGTGGAAAAACGGTTGTTTCTGACCCAATTTGTAACCGTGGCGTACCGCGCGGCGGATAATGCGGCGCAAGACATAACCGCGGCCTTCGTTGCCCGGCATCACGCCATCGGCAATCAGTAACGAGCAAGAGCGGATATGGTCGGCAATCACTTTCAGGCTTGGTTCGTCCATGCTGAACGGTGCGCCGGTTTCGCGGGAAACGGCTTTGATCAAGTCTTGGAACAAATCGATTTCGTAGTTGCTGTGTACACCCTGCATCACGGCAGCCATACGCTCCAAGCCCATGCCGGTGTCGACGCTTGGTTTTGGCAGCGGATTCATATTGCCTTGTTCGTCGCGGTTGAACTGCATGAAAACGTTGTTCCAGATTTCAATCCAGCGGTCGCCGTCTTCTTCAGGACTGCCCGGAATGCCGCCCCAGATTTCTTCGCCGTGGTCGTAGAAAATCTCCGAACAAGGGCCGCAAGGGCCGGTGTCACCCATTTGCCAGAAGTTGTCAGACGCGTAACGCGCGCCTTTGTTGTCGCCGATGCGCACAATGCGGTCGGCAGGCAGGCCGATTTCGTTGAGCCAGATGTTGTAGGCTTCATCGTCTTCCGCGTAGACAGTAGCCAATAATTTTTCTTTCGGCAGGTTCAGCCATTCTTTGCCGGTCAAAAAGCCCCAAGCAAAATGAATCGCTTCGCGTTTGAAATAATCGCCGAATGAGAAATTGCCCATCATTTCAAAGAAAGTGTGGTGACGCGCAGTGTAGCCGACATTTTCCAAGTCGTTGTGTTTGCCGCCGGCGCGTACGCATTTTTGCGCGGTGGCGGCGCGGTTGTATGGGCGCTTGTCGAAGCCCAAGAAGACATCTTTAAATTGGTTCATACCTGCGTTGGTAAACAGCAGGGTCGGGTCGTCATGCGGTACGAGTGAAGACGAACGCACGATTTGGTGTTGGTGTTGTTCGAAATATTGCAGGAATTTTTGGCGTAATTCAGAAGTTTTCATAATATTTTCTGTAACAGGTTTAAACGGTTTCAGACGGCCTGTTGAACTTTTCAAAGGCCGTCTGAATGTAATTTTCAGATTCCGCCTATCTTACCGCAAATCCTTGTTTCAAGCTATCTATCGGCCTGATTATCGGGCGCAAACGCACGCATTTGCAGCGGAGTGTTTCAAAAATAAATGTTAACATCGATAATTTTTCGCCGAATCAAGATTTTATCGCTTATAATCGCTGGCTTTTACACCCGAGAACGACATTAAGGAACACACGATGCGCAAACATTTGTCTTTAATCGGCTTGGCCGTGTTGACTCTCGCCGCCTGTAGCGGTAATCCCGAAACGAAACAAAGCGCCGGCCAACCTACTGGCAATAACGGCGGCGCATTGAAAATCTATAATTGGTCGGACTATGTCGATCCGAAAACCGTGGCTGAATTTGAACGCAAAAATAACATCAAAGTCAGCTATGATGTTTACGACAGCGACGAAACCTTGGAAAGCAAAGTGTTAACCGGCAAATCCGGCTATGATTTGGTCGGCCCGTCTAATGCGTTTATCGGCCGTCAAATTCAGGCCGGTGCGTATCAAAAAATCGACAAAGCGCTGATTCCTAATTATAAAAATCTCAATCCGCAATTAATGGCCTTAATGGAAAATGTTGACCCCGGCAATGAATACGCCGTGCCGTTTTTCTGGGGCACCAACACCTTTGCCATCAATACTGAGCGCGTGAAAAAAGCCTTGGGCGATATGCCCATGCCGCAAAACGAATGGGATTTGGTATTCAATCCGAAATACACTGCCAAGTTGAAGCAATGCGGTATCAGCTATCTCGACAGTGCGGCGGAAATGTATCCGATGGTATTGAATTATCTCGGTAAAAATCCGAACAGCAGCCAAACTGAAGACATTCAGGCGGCTACTGATTTACTCAAGCAAAACCGTCGCAACATCAAGCGCTTCACGTCATCCGGTTTCATCGATGATTTGGCGCGCGGCGACACCTGCGTGACCATCGGTTTCGGCGGTGATTTGAACATTGCCAAGCGCCGCGCCGAAGAAGCCGGCGGCAAAGAAAAAATCCGTGTGATGATGCCGAAAGAAGGTGTAGGGATTTGGGTGGATTCGTTTGCTATTCCGAAAGATGCCCAAAATGTGGCCAATGCGCATCAATACATCAATCATTTCTTAGAGCCGGAAACCGCAGCGCAAAATGGTAATTTTGTCACTTACGCGCCATCAAGCATGCCGGCAAGAGCGTTGATGAACGCAGAATATCGTGACGACAATACGATTTTCCCGAGCGATGAAGATTTGAAGAATAGTTTCATTATGGTGCCGATTGAGCCGAATGCGTTGAAGTTTATGGTGCAGCAATGGCAGGGTTTGAAGGCAGGGAAATAAGGCTTAGATAGTCAAGAAACAGGCCGTCTGAAACCTTTGCAAAACTCCTTCAAAAGTTAGCATACCCCAAACCGCCGTCATTCCCGCGTAGGCGGGAATCCATTTTTGAGCATGGCAAACTATTGAAAAAATAGGTTTCTTAGATGTTGTGATGGATTCCTGCCTGCGCGGGAATGACGGCTGTTTTGGTTTTTATTGGTAGGTCATGAAGTTTTACAAAAGTCTCAGGCCGTCTGAAAGCAATCACCCAATGTGATTTCTGCTTTCAGACGGCCTGTTTTATTCAGAAGTTATTTCTTCTGAAACGCGCGCTTGACGATAATCATCCAGTCTTTTTTGTCCAACACCGGCCGTTCGTTAAACACATCGTATTTAATGCCGTCGAGTTTTTGTAAAATCAACTGGCCGCCGATAATGATCATGCGCAACTCAAAACCGATGCGGCCTTTGAGCGTTTTACCCAAAGGCGAGCCGCCTTTGAGCATGCTGAACGCACGTTCGCATTCGTGTGCCATCAACCGTTGGAAGGCGAAATCGGCTTTACCTTCGGCTATTTGCTGCTCGGTAACGTTGAAGCGTGCCAAATCGTCTTGCGGAATATACACGCGCCCTTTTTCCCAATCGACGGCGACATCCTGCCAAAAGTTAATCAGTTGTAAAGCGGTGCAGATGCCGTCGCTGCGGGCGATGCTGACAGGGTCGTGTTCGCCGTAGAGATGCAGCAGAATGCGCCCTACAGGATTGGCGGAGCGGCGGCAGTAATCAACCAATTCGCCGAAAGTTTGATAGCGTTTTTTCACTACATCTTGTTTAAAGGCAGAAAGCAAATCGTAAAACGGCTCAAGCGGCATGCTGAAAGGTGCAATTGCTTCATTGTTGAGCCGCTGCATGAGCTTAGTTTGCGGCGTTTCGCCCTTTCGGATGCGGTCTAACTCGTGTTCCAATCCGGTCAAATCCTGCAAACGGCTTTCATTGCTTGCTTCGCCTTCATCGGCAATATCATCGGCGGTTCGGGCAAAGGCATACACCGCATGAATGGGCTGGCGCAGGCGGCGCGGCAAAACGATGGAGCCGACAGGGAAGTTTTCGTAGTGGTTGACAGGCATAATGTGTTCTTTGGATAGCATTTTTTCAGACGGCCTGTTTAAATAACAGGTCGAGACCTTGACAAAACTCCGGATTTGAGTACGGTTCGAAGTGAGAGCAGCTTCGGGCAGCACATAACAAAAAAATGTGCCAAAGTTGAAGATTTTGCTATGGTCACAGGCCATCTGAACGGTGATTCAAGCTTAATCAAAACCCGTTTTCCATCATGATTTGGCCGGGTTCGCGGTTGCGGTGCATGGTGTAGCCCAAGTCCATCAAGGCCTGGAAGGTGTCTTTCACCATCGCCGGATTGCCGCAGACCATAAAGCGCGTGTCGGCTTTATTAAACGTGAAACCGATGTGTTTTTCCAAAATGCCTTCCCGCAGCAAAGCCGGAATGCGTTGGTTGGATAAGGCGTTTTCGGTGGTTTCGCGTGTGGTTACGGGCACGAATACCAATTTGTGGAAATGCTCTTCAATCAGCGGATGGTTTTTCAAATCGGCTAAGCGTTGGTTGAAAATCAATTCATCGGCATACGATACGGAATGCACCAATACCAAGCGCTCGAATCGCTGCCGGATTTCCGGCTGCTCGATGATGGATAAAAACGGTGCAATGCCCGAGCCGGTGGAGAGCATGACCAAATCTTTGCCGTCTGGGAAACGTTCGGGCAACAGGAAACCGGTGGCGGTTTTGTCCAGCAGGATTTCATCGCCTGCCTGCATTTTTGCCAATTTAGCCGACATCGGACCGTCTTCGATCAATACGGCAAAATATTCCAAGGTGTCGGCATATTCGGCCGATACCACAGAATAGGCGCGCCAGATATAACCTTCTCCGTCGCGGAAACCCAAGCGTGAGAATTGGCCGGCGGAAAAGCGGTAGGCTTCGGGGCGAGTGATGGCGAATGTCATCAGTTTGGGCGTGCGGTGTTTCACCCATAACACTTTTTCTTCGGTGAACTTGGCTTCAGGTGCGGCGGCCATAAGGTTTCCTTTGGTCAAAAATATTTCAGACGGCCTTGATTATACGCTAAGGCCGTCTGAAAAATAACGGTAAAGTTTTTATGGAAATAGATTATGCCGTATGAAAGATGAAGACGCTTGCAAAATCCCATCTTGGGCACATTTCTTCGTTATGTGCTGCTCGTTTGCAAAGGTTATAGCTTTTCAGACGGCATGAATATTTACAAAGTCGTGTCCAAGGCTTTGGAAATATCCTGCCAAATGTCGTCAACGTCTTCAATACCGATGGAAAAGCGCAGTAAACCGACTTTAATGCCCATTGCCATTTTTACATCGTGCGGCACACCGCTGTGTGATTGTGAATAGCAATGGTTGACCAAGCTTTCTACACCGCCCAAGCTGGATGCCATTTTGACCAAATCCATGTTTTGGATCACGCTGTTGGCTGCTTGCTTGGCGTCGTTTTTCAAATAAACCGTTACCACGCCGCCGCTGCCTTTAGGCATTTGCGCATTGGCCAATTCATAATGCTCATGTGACGGCAGCCCTGGATAAAACACTTTTTCCACCGCCGGATGATTTTCCATACGCTTGGCGATTTCCAAAGCGTTTTCGCAATGGGCTTTCATGCGTAAGGCCAAGGTTTTGATGCCGCGCAACACCAGCCAGCAGTCAAACGGGCCTGCCACTGCGCCGCTGTTGACCATCATGGCATGCAAAGGCTTGGCCAATTCTTTGGTTTTCACCACCACCACACCCATCAGCACATCGGAATGGCCGCATAAATATTTGGTGGCGGAATGAAACACAATATCGCAGCCCATATCCAAAGGACGTTGCAGGTATGGTGTGGCAAAGGTATTGTCGATGCCGACCAGCGCCCCGGCTGCTTTGGCTTTGGCGGCTAAGGCCGGAATATCCACCAGACGCAATAGAGGATTCGACGGTGTTTCGAGCCACACCATTCTGACGTTGGCGTGTTTGGCCAGCAGCGCATCGAGATTATCAGGATGGCTCAAATCGGCAAACACCACATTTACGCCCCAAGGCGCATATACCTCATTCAACAAATCATACGCACCGCCGTAAATATCGGCTACGGCGATGATGGTATCGCCCGGCTTCAAAAAAGTGCGCCACACGGCATCAATACCGGCCATGCCGCTGGAAAACGCAAAACCGGCGGCGGCGTGTTCCAAATCGGCGACCGTGTCTTCCAAAATCTTGCGCGTTGGATTGCTCAGGCGTGAGTAGCGGTAAGGGGTTTGCTCGCCGATTTCGTGGGTGGCAAACATACTGTTTTGGTAAATCGGCGGCATCAGCGCGCGCTGGTGTTCGTCGCAATCGT
The DNA here is from genome assembly GCF_042658245.1 of Neisseria weixii. Lineage (NCBI taxonomy): Bacteria > Pseudomonadati > Pseudomonadota > Betaproteobacteria > Neisseriales > Neisseriaceae > Neisseria > Neisseria weixii. The sequence continues at coordinate 128,676 of NZ_JBHSPY010000002.1, read as the reverse complement.
AGCTGGAATGAATTGCTTTGGTGGCGAATTTCATGACACAAACCTTGTTTCGATATGAATGGCATTCATTCTATCACTATCTGAAAAATAGAAACAATTAATACCGCCCTGCCCGCTAAGTGATATAATCTCGCATTTATAAAACCGGTCATCAAGCCGGCCTTTTTTAGACGGCCTTGAATTACCGTTTGCCGCCCACACTTATCAGGCCTAGGCTTATTTCTAAGGAAAAAACACGCATGAACGCCATTGCAGACGTGCAATCCACCCGCGATTTACGCAACCTGCCGATTAACCAAGTCGGTATTAAAGACTTACGTTTCCCGATTACCTTGCGTACCGCCGAGGGCGAACAGGCCACCGTTGCCCGCCTGACGATGACGGTTTATCTGCCTGCCGACCAAAAAGGCACGCACATGTCGCGCTTTGTCGCTTTGATGGAGCAGCAAACCGAAGCCTTGGGCTTTGAGCGTTTGCAGCAGCTCACGCGCGAAATGGTTGGATTACTGGATTCGCATTCGGGCAAAATCAGCATGGGCTTTCCTTTTTTCCGCAAGAAAACTGCGCCGGTATCGGGCATTCAGTCGCTGCTTGATTATGATGTTACCCTCACCGGCGAAATCAAAAACGGTGTTTACAGCCACAGCCTGAAAGTCATAGTGCCGGTGACTTCGCTTTGTCCGTGTTCCAAAGAGATTTCGCAATACGGCGCACACAACCAACGCTCGCATGTTACCGTATCGCTGGTAGCCAATGCCGATGTGGCGATTGAAGAAGTCATCGACTGCGTGGAATCGCAGGCCAGCTGCCAACTCTACGGGCTGCTCAAACGCCCTGACGAAAAATTCGTGACCGAGCAAGCGTATGAAAATCCGAAATTCGTGGAAGACATGGTGCGCGATGTGGCTACTTCCCTAATTGCCGATGCACGCGTGGAAAGCTTTGTAGTGGAAAGTGAAAACTTCGAATCGATTCACAACCATTCGGCTTATGCGGTGATTGCTTATCCTTAAATGTAATGCTCCTTTTATCAAAGGCAGAGGCTTTTACAAAACCCCGGATTTGAGTACGGTTCGAAGTTATAGTCGAACAAAAAGCGCAGACATATCATGAAGACAGGCAAGCTTTCGCGCAGTGCATAACGAAGAAATGCGCCAAAGATGAAGATTTTGCAAACGTTTCAGGCCGTCTGAAATCAATATGTTCAGACGGCCGTATTTGTATGGATATTCAATCAGACAGGCCGTCTGAAACTGCTTTAATGCAAGTAAACCTGTTTCCTGTTTTTCAGACGGCCTCAAATCACTTATAATGCTGAAAACAATATATTAAATTCTTGTTTAACCAGCGCGAATCTACTCCACACCGACAGGTTGTCGATATGAACAAACTCTTTTATTTTGTCTTGGCCTTCCACGCCTTGTTCAACACGGCCTTTGCCGGGCCGGTTGATGCGTCGAAGCTGTTGCCGCCCGAACAAGCATTCCGCCCGCAAGTGAACGTGACCGGGCAAGGGATTAATGTGCAATTTCAGATTGCCGAAGGTTATTACCTTTACCAATCCAAAATCATCGCTGACACCGTTCCTGTCGGTGTGTTGGGCGATACGCCGCAACTTAGCCCCGGCGAAGAAAAAGAAGACGAATTTTTCGGCAGGCAAATCGTGTATCGCTACGCGGCACAAGTGAATTGGCCTTACAAACAAGCGTTCGGCCAATATAGATTAACCTTGAGCTATCAGGGTTGTGCTGAAGTCGGCGTGTGCTATCCGCCGGTGGATACGGCTTTTGACATCAACGGCAACGGCCTGTATGAACCGCAAGGCGGCGGTGCGCCGGTGTCGGCAAAAGAACGATTCACCCGACCTGCCACGTCTTCAGACGGCCTGAAATCTGCGCCTGCCAAGAGCGACAGCCGCTTCAAACTGTCTTGGGATACCTTGAACGCCAATCTGTTGGCGTTTTTTCTCGCAGGTTTGGGCTTGAGCTTTACCGCCTGTATGTATCCGTTGCTGCCGATTGTGTCGAGCATTGTCGTCGGCGATAAAAATGCCGGCAAAGGCCGCGCGTTTGCCTTATCGATGGTGTATGTGCAGGGTTTGGCGCTCACTTACACGCTGGTCGGCGTGTTTGCCGGCCTGACCGGTGCGCTGTTGACCGTCTGGCTGCAACAGCCTTGGGTAGTGCTGACCGCCTCTGCCATTATGGTGATTCTGGCTTTGTCGATGTTCGGTTTCTTCAATATCCAATTGCCAAGCTCGGTGCAATCCTATTTCCAAAATCAAAGCAACAAACTCTCCGGCGGCCGCATGGCTTCGGTATTTGTAATGGGCATGCTTTCTGCACTGATTGTCGGCCCCTGTGTGGCGCCGCCGCTGGCCTTTGCTTTGGGTTATATCGGCCAGACCGGCGATGCGGTATTGGGCGGTTTGGCCTTATATGCGTTGGCTTTGGGTACAGGTGTGCCGCTGATTATCATCGGCACTTTCGGCGGCCACATCATGCCGCGTGCCGGTGATTGGATGAACGGCATCAAATCCGCGTTCGGTTTTATCCTGCTGGCAGTGGCGGTGTATTTGGCTACGCCTTACCTGCCTTACGCATTGGTGGCGTCGCTTTATACTTTATTGCTGTTGGTACCGGCGGTGTGGTTGCTGGTGCGCGCCGGCAAGCAAACAGGCCGTCTGAAAAGTGTGGCGATGGTATTGGGATTTTTACTGCTGATTAGCGGCTCATGGTTCGGCTGGCAAAGCTATCAGCGCCAAACCACCGCCCTGCACCATTTCTTAACCTTAACGCCGCCGTCTGAAGCCGGCCAAGGCAGCGATCACGGCATCATGTTCACTGATGTGGCCGAGCTCAAAGCCGCGATGGATGCCGCTTTGAAAGCCGACCCGTCTAAACCGGTGTTGCTTGATTTTTATGCCGACTGGTGTGTTTCCTGTAAAGGAATGGCGGCCTACACGCTCAACCAGCCGCAAGTGCATGAAGCGGTGGATATGCAGCGCTTCTTCCAAATCGATGTCACCGCCAATACCGCCGAGCACCAAGCTTTGCTGAAAGAATACGGCTTATTCGGCCCGCCGGGTGTGTTCGTCATTCGTGCCGACGGTACGCGCAGCGAAGCCTTATTGGGCTTTGTGAAACCGGATGCGTTTATCGAATGGTATCGGCAAAACGAAAAATAATGTGATTCATATACAAAGGCCGTCTGAAAAGCATTTTTTCAGACGGCCTTTTTTTGTTTGGTCAATAATTGGTAATCAACACTTCCTGCGTTTCTCCACTTTTATGCTTCGCCTGATAATTGGCGTTTTGGTAATGGAAATTCAGATAGTTGATGTGAAACGAATGCGCGATACCAATCCAATAATTGCTGATGCGTTTCGCCTTTGTGTTTCATCACATTCGATAAGGCAAAACGAATCTGATGCTCGTTGCAGGTTTGGAGAAATTGCAACAAATCCCGCTCGTCTTGCGCCGTCCAGCCACCCTTTTCATTATAGGCCGCCATACCCAGCAAATAAGGCGGATCGAGATAAAGAAAGGCGTTTTGCCGTTGTAAATGCTCAATGTCTAAATCACGGAAATTCTGGCAGGCAAAACGGATATGGCGCGTGCGCAGCCTTTGCATAAACAGGCGCAGCTTGTTGCGCAGGCTGACATTAAAATCGCGCTTGCCTACCGGCAGATTGAATTCGCCTTTTTGATTGAAACGGATCTGGTTGTTGAAGCCGTAAAAAATCAGCAGCAGAAACAATAAATTGTCTTTCGATTGGTTATAATCCTGCCGCAATCGGGCAAACGGCTGTTTATTGAATTTGCCCAAACCATTGTTGCTGTTGCATTCGTAAAAATCATAATCGTGGCGGAAGGTATCGCTCAAACCGTAACAGGCAATTTTCTGTTCCAATTGCGCAACCAAACCGGCATAGCTTTGGCTTTGAATAAATTTCAACAAATCAATCAGTTGCTCGTTTTTATCAAGGCAAATGATTTCAGCCGCTGCTTTTTGCGTGCAGTAACCGCTTTTCAGATGGCTTCTGTCCATTTTACGTGCCACGCCGTGCACTTCGGGCTTGGCATTGACGGCAACATTCTCCAAAAAATGATACGCATCGCCGTATTGGCGCGAATTATACGGCGGATCAATATATACGATGTCGCTGCGAATGCTTTTCACCAGCTCGTTGGCATCCTGCTGAAAAATTTGATTGCCCTGATTGTGCGCTTCCTGCGTCTGCGGCAAACGCAACACCAGCGGCTTGGCCAAATCGCCACTGCGGCGGAAAGCATCGTAATGGCCGACGGTATTGGCGATGCGGTCGATGGCATACAATAATGATGTAATCAACACCGCCCGTTCACGCGCATTGATTTTGCCTTGGGCGAACAAGGCATCGATGTCGTCACGAATGATACCGACCTTCAGCATATTCTGGCGGCTCAAAAAGATACCGGCAAAATGGCGCAAATAGTAGTTTTCAGACGGCATATCGGTTAATTGATTGTAGCCGTCAATCCATTCTTTGATGTGCGGCCAATTGACCGGTTCAGCAGCAAAGAACGTTTGATAAGCCAAAAAATTACCGGATAAGGTATCGTTGATTTGAATACGGAAACGGTCGTTGAAATGATGCGCCACCACACCCGTGCCGCCGAATAAATCGGTAAAGGTATGGCAATCGCGGCAATGCGTGCGAATCACGTTCTCAATAAAAGCCAGCAGCTTGAATTTGCTGCCCGAATAGCGGTTGTGAATTCTGAAACATATATTTCCAAATAAGGCATCTTGTGCAGCGCATTATAATGCCAAACCGAAAAAAATCATGCTATGACCTTGATGATTTTTCTCTTGTATGGCCTTTCTGCCGCCAACATTATTTTGTTTCTCTGATAAAATAAGCATTCCTAACATTCAGGCCGTCTGAAGCCTTTCAGACGGCATCAACCTGTTTTCATCTGCCATCATGACTTATCCGATTCCCAAACCCCAAGAAAAAACCCACTGGCTCAATCTTTCGCAAGGCTCGTTGCCGCTGGCTTTGGCGCGCCATTTGCCCCACAAGCAGCTTAAAGTGGTGTTGACCCAAGATGCCGAGCAAGCGCTGCGCCTTCAGACGGCCTGGCAGTTTTTCCGGCCGCACGATACGGCGGTTTTCCTGCCCGATTGGGAAACACTGCCGTATGAGCGTTTTTCGCCGCATCACGATTTGGTGTCGGAACGCTTGGCCGCTTTGTGGCAGATTAAAAGCGGCGCGGCAGATGTGTTGTTCGTCCCGGTGGCGACGGCTATGCAGAAATTGTCGCCGGTGTCATTCTTCGCCGGGCGTACCTTTTGGCTGAAAACCGGCCAGTCTTTGGATTTGGACGCGCTCAAAGGCGATTTAATCGAAGCCGGTTACAGCCATGTATCGAATGTGGTCGCTACGGGCGAATTTGCCGTGCGCGGCGGCATTGTCGATTTGTTCCCGATGGGCAGTGACATGCCCTACCGCTTGGATTTGTTTGACGACGAAATCGACAGCATCAAAATCTTCGACCCTGATACCCAGCGTACCGTCGCGCCGGTAAGTGAAATCCGCCTGCTGCCCGCGCACGAGTTCCCCACCGACGACGACGCGCAAAAAATTTTCCGCAGCCGTTTCCGCGATGAAATCGATGCCGACTATCGCGCAGCAGCGGTGTATCAAGCAGTGAGCAACGGCCATTTCGGCGCGGGCGTGGAATATTATCTGCCGCTGTTTTTTGAAAACGAACTGGATACGCTGTTTGATTATGTCGGCGATAAAGCATTGTTTGTCTGTTTGGGTGATGTATATGCCGAAGCGGTGCGTTTTCAAAGCGATGTCAAATCACGCTATCAAATGGCACAAGGCAATGAAACCTACCCGCCTTTGCTTCCACAGCATTTGTATCTCGCTTCCGACCAATTTGCAGGCCGTCTGAAAGCTTATGCGCAAGTATGGCCGGACGTGTACAGCCACGACCAAAACCTGCCCGATGTCGCGGTCAACCGCCAAGCCGAACAGCCTTTGCAAGCCTTAATCGACTTTCAGAAGGCCTTTGACGGCCGCATTTTATTGTGCGCCGAAAGTCTCGGCCGCCGCGAAACCATGACCGGCTTTATGCAGCAAAACGGCATCAAAGCCAAAGCCGTGGGCGATTGGCAGGGCTTTTTATCGGCACACGAGCCGCTGATGATTACCGTGGCGCCGCTGGCTTACGGTTTCCAGTTGCCCGAGCAAAACATCGCGGTCATTACCGAATCGGATTTGTATCAATACGTTGCTAAATCCCGAAAAACCAACCGCCGCAAAAAGCATGCCGAAGTTTCAGACGGCCTGTTGCGTGATTTGGCCGAAATCAACATCGGCGACCCGGTGGTACACGAAGAACACGGCATCGGCCGCTATATGGGCTTGGTGGGCATGGATTTGGGCGAAGGCGTCAGCGAAATGATGCTGCTCGAATATGCGGGCGAAGCACAGCTTTATGTGCCGGTGTCGCAGCTGCACCTCATCAGCCGCTACTCCGGTCAGGCACATGAGAGCGTGCAACTGCACAAACTCGGCAGCGGCGCATGGGGCAAAGCCAAGCGTAAGGCAGCCGAGAAAGCACGCGACACCGCTGCCGAGTTGCTCAACCTTTATGCTCAACGTGCGGCGCAGGAAGGCTTCAAATTCGCCTTCAACGAACAGGATTACCAAGCCTTTGCCGACGGCTTCGGCTACGAAGAAACCGAAGATCAGGCCGCCGCCATCGGCGCGGTGCTTAAAGACCTCACCCAAGGCAAGCCGATGGACAGATTGGTTTGCGGCGACGTCGGTTTCGGCAAAACCGAAGTCGCCCTGCGCGCCGCGTTTGTGGCGGTGATGGGCGGCAAACAGGTGGCCGTGCTCGCCCCCACCACCCTGCTGGTGGAGCAACACGCGCAGAATTTTGCCGACCGCTTCGCCGACTTCCCCGTGAAAGTGGCCAGCCTGTCGCGCTTTAACAGCGGCAAAACCACCACCGCTACCCTCAAAGGCATGGCCGAGGGCACGGTGGATATTGTGATCGGCACCCACAAACTGGTGCAGGACAACAATCAATTCAAAAACTTGGGCTTGGTGATTATCGACGAAGAACACCGCTTCGGCGTGCGCCAGAAAGAGCAGCTCAAACGCCTGCGCGCCAACGTCGATATTCTCACCCTCACCGCCACGCCGATTCCGCGCACCTTGAGCATGGCATTGGAAGGGCTGCGCGATTTCTCGCTGATTACCACCGCCCCCAGCCGCCGTTTGGCGGTGAAAACCTTCGTCAAACCCTTCAGCGAAGGCAGCGTGCGCGAAGCCGTGCTGCGCGAACTCAAGCGCGGCGGACAAGTGTTTTTCCTGCACAATGAAGTAGATACGATTGAAAATATGCACGAACGGCTGGAAACGCTGCTGCCCGAAGCGCGCATCGGCGTTGCCCACGGCCAGTTACGCGAACGCGAGCTGGAGCAGGTGATGCGCGACTTTCTGCAACAGCGTTTTAACGTGTTGCTGTGTTCCACCATCATCGAAACCGGCATCGACATCCCCAACGCCAACACCATCATCATCAACCGCGCCGACAAATTCGGCCTCGCGCAGCTGCACCAATTGCGCGGGCGCGTCGGCCGCAGCCACCACCAAGCCTACGCCTACCTGCTCACCCCCGAATACATCACCAAAGATGCCGAAAAACGGCTCGACGCGATTGCGGCGGCAGACGAACTCGGCGCCGGCTTCACGCTGGCGATGCAGGATTTGGAAATCCGCGGCGCCGGCGAAATTCTCGGCGAAGGCCAAAGCGGCGAAATGATGCAGGTCGGCTTCACGCTCTACACCGAAATGCTCAAACAGGCCGTGCGCGACCTCAAAAAAGGCCGCCAGCCCGATTTGGACGCACCCTTGGGCGTGACCACCGAAATCAAACTGCACAGCCCCGCGCTGCTGCCCGAAAGCTACTGCCCCGACATTCACGAACGCTTGGTACTCTACAAACGCTTGGCCACCGCCGAAACGCGCGAGCAAATCAACGCCATTCACGAAGAGCTGGTCGACCGCTTCGGCCTGCCCGAGCAGCCGGTAAAAACCCTGATCGAAAGCCACCATTTGCGTTTGCAAGCCAAAGAAATGGGCATTGCCGGCATTGATGCCGCTAACGAAGCGGTTACCGTCACTTTCGGTAACAACAACCGCATCGACCCGACCGAAATCATCATGCTGATTCAAACCAACAAAAAATACCGCTTGGCCGGTGCCGACAAATTGCGGTATAGCGCGGAAATGGAAAATATCGATGTGCGGATTAATATGGTGAAGGAAATGTTAAAGACTTTGAAAGAAAAGGTATTGGTTGCGGAATAAGGTCAAAACCTGAGACCTTTGCAAAACCTCATAAACCACCAATAAAAACCCAAACAGCCGTCTGAATTTTCAGACGGCTTTTTTGGTTCTCGACCTTATCGGCCCTTCACATCAATAATCCACACTTCCGCTTGCGATCCCAAACGCATGGGTATACCCCAAAATCCATAGCCTGATGTGACGAAATAATGGCCTTTGCCGATTGCTTCGTAGCCGTAGGCTATACGGTTAATGGTTTTTACGATTAAATTGGCCGGCGCCACTTGGCCGTTGTGCACGTGGCCGGAAACTTGGATGTCCACCGGCAATTCGGCATGTAAATCAATTTCAGACGGCCTGTGATCCAGCAGCAAAACCGGCAGATCGGTATTTTGGCCTTGCAAAAGTTGTTCGGTGGATGGGCGTGATTTGTCCATGTCGTCATTACGGCCGACCAGCAATAAGCCATGCGCTTCGATGGCTTCGTTCACCAGCACACGGATACCGGCTTTTTCCAATTCCGCACGGATTTCATTCTGATGGCCGAACAAATCATGATTGCCGAGCGTGGCATATACGCCTAAAGGTGCAGTCAGCTTGGCCAAATGTGGCTGCATGTTTTTGGCACTATACACTTCGGTATCATCATCCATCAAATCACCCGGCAGCAAAATCAAATCGACTTTTTGCTGCTGCATGATGGCGGCGAGTTTGTCCAATTGCTTGCTGCCCATCAGCAGGCCCAAATGGGTGTCGCTGGCCAAACCGATGCGCAATGGCCGGTCTAATTTCTTATTGATGGCAATGCTTTGATGGCGCACCACCGGTGTATAGGCGTTGTACACCGATAAAACAGTCAAGAACAAGAGAAACAGCGGCGCAAACACGCGCAAGCTACGCGACAAAGGCGGTTGCGCCATAAACTTACGCAATAATAAATACAGAATAAATGTTGCCAACGCCGAATACATCACAAACAGCAGCAACACCATCCAAAACGCCGTCACACGGAAAATAGCGTGATCGACTTGCAGCAACAGGCCGACAATCAAACTATTGGTAATAAAATAGGCCAATCCCATCAGCCAGCGGCGGCCGCGTTTGGCGATAAACGGTGCCAGCAGCCATTGCAGCGAACGCCCCAAACCAAAGGTAAAGAGCTGCATCAACACCAATACGATAATAAAAAATCCGATGCGCATGAATCAACCTGCCTGAAAATAAGGCGCACATTCTAGCATAAAGCCATATCAACAAAGGCCGTCTGAACGCAAGCAACTGTAAACCGCCTATACAAATTGCGTTATAATATTGCCCGTTAAAAACCGATATCCGGAAGCAAACCATGAATCCGCAAACCGCCATTATTTCCGACCATGCCAAATCGGGCGTGTTTATCGAAGCCGACATCCGCATCGGCCAAATCGATGCCGTCAAAACCGCTTGCCGCGACAGCGTTGCCCATCTTCAGGTTTTGCAGGCCAAGTTTCCGCAAGCCGATTTGGGCTTGACCATCGCATTTGGCAGCGAAGCTTGGCGTATTTTCGGCCATGCCGATGAAGGCCGCGAAATCAAACCGTTTACGCCTCTGGGCAACGGCTTGGCGCCGGCCGCGCAGCAAGACGTGTTGATTCACATTCAATCGCTGCAACAAGATGCGGCTTTGGCTTTGGCGCAAGACGTATTGGAAACCTTCGGCGACAGCCTGACCATCGTCACCGAAGAACACGGCTACCGCCTTTACCAAGAGCGCGGCTTAGACGGCTTTGTCGACGGCACGGAAAACCCGCAAGACCAAGCCATTTACGAAGCAGGCATTATTCCTAAAGATCAGCCTGATGCGGGCGGAAGCTATGTGTTGCTGCAAAAATACCGCCACGATTTGAAACGCTGGAGCAAGGTTGATGTGCCGTACCAAGAAAGCTGCATCGGCCGCAGCAAGGAAACCGACGAAGAGCTGGACAAAAGCGTGCGCTTGGCCGATTCGCACTTAGGCCGCGTAGACTTGAAAGAAAACGGCGTGGGCCTGAAAATCGTGCGCCGCAGCCTGCCCTACGGCAAAATCACCGGCGAACACGGCTTGATGTTCCTTGCCTATTGCCATACGCTGCACAACATTGAAGCGCAATTATTGAGCATGTTCGGTGAAACCGACGGCAAAGTCGATTTGCTGCTGAAGCATATTTTGACTGCTGTTTCCGGTGCCTATTATTTTGCGCCGCCGGTTGAGCGTTTGCAAAACCTTTAGTCGGCAATTTGATCTTTGAAAGGCCGTCTGAAAGTCCATGAGTTTTCAGACGGCCTCTGTTATGATAAGCACATTCCTTTTTCATTCAAGCCTTTTGCGATATGTCCCATTCCGTTCACGCTTTTAAACCGCTGTCGGTTCCCATCCAAGGCACCAACCTGATAGAAGCTTCTGCCGGCACCGGCAAAACTTACGGCATCGCCGCCCTGTTTACCCGCCTGATTGTGTTGGAAAAAATGCCGGTAGACAAAGTGTTGGTGGTGACATTCACCAAAGCCGCCACTGCCGAACTCAAAACCCGTTTGCGCGCGCGTTTGGACGAAGTGTTGCAAGCTTTAGAAAGCGTGGCAAACGCGGCTGAAGATTCAGACGGCCTCAGTCAATATTGCGAACGCGAACACTCCGGTGATGTATTCCTCTACGGCTTGCTGCAAAAAGCGTTAGAACAAGAAAGCCAAGCGCGCTTGATCGTGCGCCTGAAAGCCGCTATCGGCGGTTTCGACAACGCTTCGATTTATACCATCCACGGTTTCTGCCAGCGCGTGTTGCGCGATTTTGCCTTTTTGTGCCAAACGCAATTTGATGTCGAACTCACCGACGACAGCCGCGAGCGGTTGCTGGTGCCCGCACAGGATTTTTGGCGTGGACGCGTGAGCAATAATCCGCAGTTGGCCAAGCTGGTTTTCAAGCATCAATATACGCCGCAAAATATGTTGGCCGAGATTCAAAGCTTTACCGGCCGCCCGTATTTGCGTTTCAGAAGGCCTGAAAACCTATTGGCCGAATCGCAGCAAAAAGTTGCCGACACGTGGGCCAAAGTCAAAGCCAATCTGCCCGAACTGGAAGGAATCTTTTGGCGTATTCACCCCGATCTGAACGGCAACAGCTACCGTAGCAACACTTTCCAAGCATTGTTCAATCAGCTCAAACACGCGGCCGAACAAGATTATCTGCCGAAAAATTACGATAAATTAGCGATGCTTGGCGCAGATTTGTTGGCCGGCAAAGCCAAAAAAGGCCAAAGCCTTGATGCCGCCGCTTTGGCTGATTTGCAGATGCTGGCCAATCTCGGGCGCGATTTGACCCAAGCCGAGGAAGAAGAAAAAAATGCCCTCACCCTGCTCAAGTTCGACTTGCTCGACCACATTAACCTGGCTTTGGCCGAACAGAAAAAATCCCGCCGCGAACGCACGTTTGACGATTTATTGCTGGATGTGTCCAACGCATTACAACCCGGCAATCCGCACGCCCAAGCTTTGGCCGAAGCAGTCGCGGCCACTTGGCAGGTCGCCCTGATTGACGAATTCCAAGACACCGATCCGCTGCAATATCAGATTTTCAGCCAAATTTTTATACGTCAAAACAATCCCTTATTTTTAGTTGGTGATCCGAAGCAAGCGATTTACAGTTTTCGCGGCGCCGATATTTATGCCTATCTGCAAGCCGCAGAAGATGCACAACAGCATTACACGTTAGCGACCAATTTCCGCAGCCATGCCAAGCTGATTAATGGCATAGGCTCGCTGTTTCAATGCAAAAACCGTCCGTTTGTATTGGAAAATATTGATTACAACCCCGTCGGCGCGGCGCGTGAAGAAAGCCGTTTGTCGCCCGGCCGTCCCGCTATTCAGGTGCGTTGGTTACATGGCAGTGAAACCGAGCCGATGAATAAAGATGCCTTGCGCAAACGTGCCGCTGAATATTGTGCCGATGAAATCGCTTTTGCTTTAAATGAAGCGGCAGAAGGCCGTCTGAATTTCAAAGGGCAGCCGCTGGAATCAGGCGACATTGCGGTATTGGTGCGCACCCACAACGAAGGCAGCATGATTGCGCAAGCCTTGAAATCGCGCCGCATTCAAAGCGTATTGCTGCACCGCGAATCTGTATTCGCCTCGCCTGAAGCACAAGGTTTGTCTGCTTTATTGGATTTTTATCTCAATCCGCGCCGAACCGAATCACTGCGTTTTGCCTTAAGCAGCGTATTGTTCGGCTATGATGCCGATGCACTTTACGCACTCAATCAAAACGAAGCCGAACTGTTGGCGTGGATCGATTCCGCCGAGCGCGCCGCCCAAGAGTGGCAGCAAAAAGGCATTTACACTGCCATGCAGCATTTTTCTGCCGAGCACGGTATCGAAACCCGTCTGCTTTCAGACGGCAACAACCGAAGTCTGACCAATTATCATCAATTGCTGGAACGATTATCCGCAGAAAACGAGCAAAGCCGCAGCCCGGCATCGCTGCATCAATGGCTGTTGGCACAAATCAATCTGGCAGAAAACGGCAATAAAAGCGAAAGTCATGTTTTGCGTTTGGAAAGCGATGAAGCCTTAGTCAAAATCGTCACCATGCACGCGGCCAAAGGTTTGCAGTATCCGCTGGTGTATTGTCCTTTTGTATGGGACGCGCAAGACAATAAAGCGCATGATTGGCAGATTCTACACCGCGACGGAGGGGAAAGTGAATTACTGGCCGAACACCAACTGGATGATGGCGATCATATCCAATTGTCTGACGAAGAAATGGCCGAGCGCCTGCGCCTGCTCTATGTCGCCCTCACCCGCGCCGAAGAACAATTGAATATTTACGCCGCCTATTGCCAAGATACCGACGACAACACCTTCGCCTATCTGCTCGAAGGCCGTGCCGATAGCACGCGTGAAGCCGTTAAAGCCGCTTATGAAAGTGAGCGCAAAGCCGGAAAAGGAGCGGCAGAAATGGCCATGCTGAAAAACAATTGGATAAAATTCATCAGCGGGCAGGCCGAAAATGAAAATACCGATTTTGTATTCACGGAAGATGCACCTCTCTCCGCCGCTTATCATTCCGCCAGACAAACCGATGTACAGTATCAAGCCGCCAGTATTCCGCCACGTGGATTTGAATACATCCGCCATACCAGCTTTACCGGCTTGAGCCGCCACGTCAAAGCGCATGACAGCGAACGCGAAGAATTGCAACCGAGCTTGGATGCCGCAGAAAGCAACATCAGGCCGTCTGAAAACGTGGTTGAAGAAAGCGATCATGACGAATTGAGCATCCATCGTTTCCCGCGCGGCACGAATGCGGGCTTGTGTCTGCACGATATGCTGGAAAATCTCGAGTTCCAAACACCTGCCGCCGAACAAAGCAAACAGATTTTAGAAACCTTGACCCGCCACGGCTTTGAAGAAAAATGGCTGCCCGCTGTGATGACCTTGTTGGATTGTTGCCGCGAAACGCCGATTTCAGGCAAAGATACCTTGTCGGACATTCAACCGAACGAGCGTTTACCCGAAATGGGCTTCACCCTGTATATGCATGATTTCAACCTTGCCGCATTACGCGCATGGTTTGCCCAGCCACATTTGGGCTTACCGCCGGAATGCCTCGAAGCGGCGCAAAGGCTGGATTTTCAAGATGTGCAGGGCTATCTCAACGGTTTTATCGACATGACCTGCCTCACTTCAGACGGCCAAGTCTGCGTGATTGACTACAAATCCAATTACTTGGGCACCAATGCAGCGGCTTACACTCCGCAAGCCATGAACGAAGCCATGGCCGAACATCATTACTACCTGCAAGCCCTGATTTACGCCATCGCCGTAGGCCGCTATTTCAAGCTGCGCGGCCTTGCTTTGCCGCAAATCGCCGTGCGCTATCTGTTTTTGCGCGGCATGAACGGCACGGAAAACGGCATTTGGTCGTGGGATATTCATGCAGAAGATTTGGCGGATTGGGTATAAAAGAAAGGCCGTCTGAAAATTATTCGTTTCAGACGGCCTTTTATACTATGCTTAAGCCTTACCGTCGGCTTTCAACAAGATTTCGTACAAGCGGTCTTTCAATGCCAATTTTTCTTTTTTCAGCTCTTCAATACCGTCCGAACCCGCAGTCACCGGATTATTGACCAAGCCGGTGATTTTGTCGTCCAACTCGTTATGTTCGTCAAACAAGCGGGCGAAGTGTGCGTCTTCTTGTTTTAATTTAGAAATCAATTCGCGATATTCTGGGAACATATCTGTTTTCCTCTCTTTTTCAAATCAAAGTAAAAATAACACGGTAAAACCTGTGTTGTGTTGTCGATTTCTTGATTACATTATAGCAAAGGCAATATTTTTAGCCAGTTTTTTTTGCGGTTGTAATCTGCTTTAAATCAAATATCCGCCGAACATCTCCCACCAAGGATTGGCCTTTCCCCTAGACGGCGTAAAAACACCGCCTTACAATCATCAAAACACGCAAACGCAAGGACAAAACATGAATCACACCATCGAAACCATGAAAAACCACCGCGTATTCCGCCATTTCAAAACCGGCATCACCATGCCCAAAGAAGACGTACAAGCCATCATCGATTGCGCACGCCAAGCGGCTTCGTGGATGAACGGCCAGCATTACACCATCATCAACATCACGGATGAAGAATTGCGCAAGCAAATTGCTGCCCTGCAGCCGGCCAACCCGCAAGTCGCCACCTGCAGCATTTTTCTGATTTTCATCGCCGATTTACACCGCAGCGAATTGTGTTCGCAAGCCTATAACGGCACGTTTACCGCCGCATCTCATTCCGACAACTTAATTACTGCCGTCACCGATGCCTCGCTGGCTGCACAAAATGCCGTTGTCGCTGCCGAAAGCCTGGGCTACGGCACATGCTACATCGGCGGCATCCGCATGATTGCGGTGCACATCATCGAATTATTGAATCTGCCGAAAAACACGTTTCCCCTATTCGGCCTGTGTATCGGCACGCCCGACATTGAAATGCGCGTCAAACCGCGTTTGCCCGAGCACACCGTCTACGCCGAAAACCGCTATCCTGATGACCAAACCCTTTCAGACGGTCTGGAGGCCTACGAGCAAACCATGACCGAATTCGGCGAAGCGCGTGAAAAGCTGCCTTACCGTGAAAAATTCGCCCGCTATTACAGCAGCACCGAGCCGAAAAACGAGCCGTTGATTTTTCAACAAGGCTGGCTGGGCAGCGGCCAACATGACTAAAATCCGTGCCGTTTTCGGTGCGGGCGGGCAGTTTGTATTGTTTGCCGGCCGCCCTTACTGGATGCCGGTCAACGATGCCGATTACGACCATGCTCCCCAATTAAGCGGCGAATTTAGCATTCACGATGAAGCTTTTTATCCGATTGACGGCAATGACGTGGCGTTTGAATTACCTGATAACGTGAAAATCTTCAGCGAAGAAGCCCGCCGCTTGGAAGAAAAACGCTTACAGATGCTGGCACTGGAGGATTTGGCCAAAAACCTGCAAGCGGCGCAGGCTGAATATGATTTGGAACAGCTTATCGGCAAAATCGATTTTTATTTGAAGCAGGAAGATATGTTTGACCGTTAGTGTTCAGACGGCCTTAACAATATTTTCCAATAAACGCCTAAAATTGTTGACAATTACAGCCAATTTGGTACATTACTCAGTTTATTTGTCTGCAACATCATTTCCCCCTTCACGACCATTCCACCTCAAAGGATAAACCCATGTTTTCAAAAAGCGTAACCCTCGCAAAATACGACCCAGAATTAGCCGCTGCCATGGATTTGGAAGTGCAGCGCCAACAAGACCACGTTGAGCTGATTGCCTCTGAAAACTATGTCAGCTGCGCCGTTATGGAAGCCCAAGGTTCACAATTAACCAACAAATATGCCGAAGGTTACCCAAGCAAACGTTACTACGGCGGTTGCGAACACGTTGACGTGGTCGAGCAATTGGCCATCGACCGCGTAAAAGAATTGTTCGGCGCAGCTTATGCCAACGTACAGCCACACTCCGGTTCGCAAGCCAACCAAGCGGTTTACGCTTCCGTATTGCAACCGGGCGATACCATTTTGGGCATGAGCTTGGCACACGGCGGCCACTTGACCCACGGTGCCAGCGTGAACATTTCCGGCAAGCTTTACAACGCTGTGACCTACGGTTTGGATGAAAACGAAATATTGGATTATGCCGAAGTCGAACGCTTGGCTTTGGAACACAAACCAAAAATGATCGTGGCCGGTGCTTCTGCCTACGCTTTGGAAATCGACTGGGTGAAATTCCGCGAAATCGCCGATAAAGTAGGCGCGTATCTGTTTGTCGATATGGCGCACTATGCGGGCTTGGTGGCCGGTGGCGAATACCCGAATCCGGTGCCTTTTGCCGATTTCGTGACCACCACCACCCACAAAACCTTGCGCGGCCCACGCGGCGGTGTGATTTTGTGCCGTAACGAAGATCATGCTAAAGCTTTGAATTCCGCCATTTTCCCAAGCCTGCAAGGCGGTCCTCTGATGCACGTTATCGCGGCCAAAGCCGTGGCCTTCAAAGAAGCCCTGCAACCTGAATTCAAAGAATACGCCAAACAGGTGAAAATCAACGCGGCTGCGATGGCGGAAGAATTGGTCAAACGCGGTTTGCGCATCGTTTCCGGCCGCACAGAAAGCCATGTTTTCTTGGTTGACCTGCAACCGATGAAAATTACCGGTAAAGCTGCCGAAGCCGCATTAGGTAACGCACACATCACCGTGAACAAAAACGCCATCCCGAACGATCCTGAAAAACCGTTCGTCACTTCAGGCATCCGCATCGGTTCGGCTGCCATGACCACACGCGGCTTCCAAGAAGCTGATGCCCGCGTGTTAGCCAACTTGCTGGCCGATGTATTGGAAAATCCGGAAGACGAAGCCAACTTGGCTAAAGTGCACGAACAAATTACCGATTTGTGTAATAAATATCCGGTTTACGGCGCGTAATTTTTTCAGACGGCCTGAAACCTTTGCAAAATCTTCATTTTTAACACATTTCTTCGTTATGCGCTGCTTGAAAGTTTGCCTGTCTCCATGATATGTCGGAACTTTCTGCACTGCTCTAACTTCAAGCTGTACTTGAATCTGAAGTTTTGCAAAGGTCTCAGATTATTATTTGTCAGGCCGTCTGAAACCAGTTTGTTTCCTTTGAAAGCCGTCTGAAATGCGTTTCAGACGGCTTTTTCTTATTTTATTCCAAATAATGAATATCTTACTGATTCAGACGGCCTTATCGTACAGGCCGTCTGAAAACTTATAACGAAAACGCATTAAATTAAAATCAACCATTCTTTCCCTTTTTCAGACGGCCTGTATAAAGTAGCGCTACCTTCAAATGCCTGCCGTTGCAGGCATACGCAGCACAAAATCAAAATGTGGCGGCCGTTAGCGGAAATATTCAGCAACGCACTGCCTCGACAAAGGAACCGTCATGAGTCAAGCCCATCCGCTACCTGCCGAAATTTCGGCGCAATTATCTACCCTGTCACCAACCCAATTGGCTTGGCTGTCGGGCTATTGCTGGGCGCAAAGCCAAGGCGCGGCAAGCAGTGCCGGTGTGATACCAGCCGCCTTTGCCTCCGAAACCGCTGCGTCTGCTGTTGCCCGCCGCGTTACCGTGTTATCTGCTTCGCAAACCGGTAATGCCCGCCGGGTGGCCGAATCCCTGCATCAGAAACTTGAAGCCGCCGGTGTGAGTGCACGCTTGGTCGGGGTAGCCGATTTCAAAAGCAAAACCCTGCCTGAAGAAGACGTTTTACTGCTGATCACGTCCACCCAAGGCGAAGGCGAACCACCGGAAGAAGCTGTGCCGCTGTATAAATTCGTGTTCGGTAAAAAATCGCCTGATTTAAGCAAACTCACCTTTGCCGTATTGGGTTTAGGCGATTCTTCTTATCCGAATTTCTGCCAAGCCGGTAAAGATTTCGACAGCAAATTCGCCGGATTGGGCGGCAGCCGTTTGACTGATTTAGGCGTTTGCGATTTGGATTTCCAAGCTGCTGCCGATGCGTGGATTGATGCACTGGTACCGAAAGTGGCCGAACTCTTTACTCAAGCCTCTGCTGCTCCTGCCCCCAATGCTGCTACTGCATGCGCAACCGCAGCAAGCGGCGCGATTTATACCAAAGAGCAGCCTTACACCGCCACTTTATCCGTGCGCCAAAAAATTACCGCGCGTAATGCGGAAAAAGACGTTGAACACATCGAAATCGATTTAAGCGGATCGGGCATTCAGTATCAAGCCGGGGATGCTTTGGGCATTTGGCCGTTGAACGCGCCCGATACCGTGCAAGAAATCTTGAATCTTGCCCAATTGAGCGGCTCGGAAACGGTTAAACTCGCCGATGGCAGAGAAACCGACCTTCAGACGGCCTTAATCGAGTTTGCCGACATTACCCAAAACACCCCTGCATTCTTGCAGCAATATACCGAACTGACCGACCATGCCGAATTGCGTGAGATTGTGTCCGATAGCGACAAACTCGATGCCTATCTGGCCATCACGCCGCCGGTGGGTGTGTTGGCGACTTATCCGAAAGCCTTGGATGCGCAAACCCTGTTCGGCCTGTTCCGTCCGCAAACGCCGCGCCTGTATTCCATTGCTTCGGCGCAGGATGAAGTTGGCGAAGAAGTGCATCTCACCGTCGGCGTAGTGCGTTTCAACCATCACGACCAAACCTACACCGGCGCTGCTTCGGGCTTTATCGGCGAGCGTTTGGAAGAAGGTGGTGAGGTAAAAGTATTCGTCGAGCCCAACCCGCATTTCCGTTTACCTGCAAATGGCGACACACCGATTATCATGATTGGCGCAGGCACCGGCGTGGCTCCGTTCCGTTCGTTTATGCAACAACGTGGAGCCAACGGTGATAGCGGCAAAAACTGGCTCTTCTTCGGCAACCAACGTTTTTACGATGATTTCCTGTATCAAATCGAATGGCAGCAATTCCGCAAAGACGGCTTACTAACCCGGGCCGATTTGGCCTGGAGCCGTCAAGGCAAAGACAAAGTGTATGTACAGCACAAAATCACTGAAAATGCCGCCGAGGTGTGGGCATGGCTGCAAGAAGGCGCGCATGTATATGTATGTGGCGATGCCACCCGCATGGCATGCGATGTTGAAGAAGCCTTGCTGGCCGTGATTACCGAGCAAGGCGGATTGAGCCACGATGATGCGGAAGACTATCTCAATGATTTGCGTGAAGACAAACGTTACCAACGCGATGTGTATTGATTAAATATCCCGATTTTCCTCCATCTTGAAGTAGCTTATGCCGTCTGAAATGTTTCAGACGGCCTTTACATGTTTGGCAGTGAAAATCCAGTATAATGCCACTTAAACACAGCAATAAGGTAAAATAAATTGGAAGGATTACAACAGCTTATACAAATGTTAATCGCATTTGTGAATTGGATATTGAAATTACTCGACTTTTTGTTTTAAACTAAGCCCAATCATTCATTTAATAAAGCAGATTTTCCAACATGCAAACGCAAATTCGCTCAGTTGCTTATTACTATTGGTACCACACCAACGTGCGGTACTTTTTTGCGCTTGTCTGAAGCATAGAAAAATAAGCAAACGCGAAACATGCCGCCACGTGAAATCGGGCGGCATTTTTGTTTTTCAGTTTCAACGGTTGCCGCCCCCAAAGATTAAGAACATTCGAACTTACTTTAAGGAGCAACCCATGAAACCCGCCGCCAACATTTTTACTCAAACCAAACTATTACACCGCTGCCGCATGATTGTCGATGGCAATATCCACCGCAGCGATTTGTGCGACGGCACATTGCCTGATGCGCCAGAAAATCTGATTAGCGAAGCCATGCTGCCGAATATCCGCACCATCGCCACTTTAATCGCTGCCGAGCGTCATCAGTTCAACCAAGCCAGCCCGGCTGTGTTTACCGAAGAGGCCGATTTCTTTGCCGCCCGTATTTTGGTTTTGGGCGTGCGCCGTTTCCATCTCGACATCACCTTAATCCCTATGCTCAAAACCGCCAACCAACGCGCCCAAGCTTTCGCATTCAAACATAATTTGCCGTTTATTCCGGCTGATATCCAAATGGCGCTGCACGCCAACCGTCCGGCGAACCTGCTCATTATCGAAACTGAACACGAAATGGAAAGCCAAGGCAATTTGATCGCGAACACTCTGGCCTTTGCCGCCAAATTGCCGCGTATGCCTTTGTAAAAAACCGCAACCTGACTTGATAAATACTGAATTTCCCCTATATTACGACTCATAATCTGTTTGACGGATTTTGCCGAGTCAATCGGCTCAGACAACACCATCTTTATTATGGAAGCCAAAATGAAAAAAATCATTGCCTTAGCTGTATTATCGACTTTCGCGTTAGCTGCCTGCAAAGACGATACTCAAGCAAAATTGGAACAACAGCAAAAACAAATCGAAGCGTTGCAACAACAATTAAGCCAACAAAATAACCAAGCCACCGCACAAGAAGACAATACCGTTTACCAATTGACAGAAGATGCCGTTAAAGAGACCATTCCTGCCGAAGCCTTGGCCAACAACGGCAACGGCGGACCGGTAACCGGTACCGACGGCCAACAATATATCTATGACCAATCCACCGGCAGCTGGCTGCTGCAAAGCCTGATTGGTGCCGCTGCCGGTGCATTTATCGGTAATGCTTTGGCCAATAAATTTACCAAAGCCAATAACCAAAACAGCCCGGTTGCCCAACGTGCGCGCAACAGCTATTACCAAAGCGCCCGCCCGAACGCACGCACCAGCCAGCAACTGAACACCCGTTCCGTACCGGCGCAAAACCGTGCGGCCACCACACCGAACTATCGTCAAACGCAGGCCGCACCGTCTAATATTCGCCGCAAAGCCCCTGCCCGTCGTGGTTTTGGCCGCCGACGTTAATTATAATCTACACAGGCCGTCTGAAACTTTTCTTTCAGACGGCCTTATTCATTTTTAAAATATATTAAAATATCAAAATTCATTAATTTAATATATTTTATTGCTATTATTAAAGATAGTAAAAACCATTTATTCCAAAGCACACGCCTTTTCAGTACAATAAGCCGTCTGAAAATGCCAACCATAAAGGAAACAGCATGAGCAACCATCACAAACTGATTATTTTGGGTTCGGGTCCTGCCGGTTACACCGCCGCCGTTTACGCCGCACGCGCTAATCTGAATCCGGTCATTATTACCGGTGTCGAACAAGGCGGCCAATTGATGACCACCACCGAAGTCGACAACTGGCCGGCCGATGCAGAAGGTGTGCAAGGCCCTGAATTGATGGCACGTTTCCAAGCCCATGCAGAACGCTTCGGTACAAAAATGATTTTCGATCAAATTCATACGGTTAACCTACAAAACCGCCCGTTCACACTCAAAGGCGATATGGGCGAATACACCTGCGATGCGCTGATTATCGCCACTGGTGCTTCGGCCAAATACTTGGGGTTGCCGAGCGAAGAAACCTTTGCCGGCAAAGGCGTATCCGCTTGCGCCACTTGCGACGGTTTCTTCTACCGTGAGCAGGATGTGGCCGTGGTCGGCGGCGGTAACACTGCTGTCGAAGAAGCGCTGTACTTAGCCAACATTGCCAAAACCGTTACCCTGATTCACCGGCGCGAAACCTTCCGCGCGGAAAAAATCATGGTCGACAAACTGATGAAACGCGTTGAAGAAGGCAAAATCATTCTGAAACTGAATACCAACTTAGACGAGGTATTGGGCGATGACATGGGCGTGACTGGCGCACGCTTGAAACACAACGACGGCAACATCGAAAATATCGACGTCAAAGGCGTGTTTATCGCCATCGGTCACAAACCGAACACCGATATTTTCAAAGGCCAACTGGATATGGATGCCACGGGTTACCTGAAAACCAAAGGTGGTACGGCAGACAATGTCGGCGCTACCAATATCGAGGGTGTATGGGCAGCCGGCGACGTGAAAGACCATACCTACCGCCAAGCCATTACCAGCGCCGCTTCCGGCTGCCAAGCGGCTTTGGATGCAGAACGTTGGTTAGACAGCCAAACTCTTTAAATATTCATTCACTTAGGCTGTCTGAACGTTTCAGACAGCCTTTTGTAATATATTCAATGATAAGCTTAAAGAATTGCCGTTTAACCATACCCTGCTGCATCTGACACATACACAAAGCAAAATATGGTTATAATCGGCATCACTCTTATGGCTCTCCGCAGCAAAAATCTAGCCATACATAAAAAACAACGCTTTGTGCTATCTATCAGTAATATCCATTAAGCTCATATTTTTTATGGAAAACACTCAATGAAAAAACTCACTGCCCAAAACCTGCACGTACAGCTCAACGAAGCACTCGAGAGCAAAGAATTTGTGTTGATTCTCAACGCCATCATCAGGTTTTTGCGCAACGGCGGTAGAAGACTGGCCTCAGAGCGTTTTGATTTAATCATTGCCACACTGAAAAACAATCCGGATTTAGCCCGCAAATTCAGCCAACGTTTTTATATTTGGCTGGAAAAAGTACACGTTTATCCGGCGCTCATCAAACTCGGCTTATTTTCACGTGACAGCTTTATCCGCGAAATTACCATCCGCATTTATGAGCGCTTTAGCCCATCTTTCAAAGATTTCAATAATTTATTGGAAGTTTTTCTTTACCTTTTCCATACCCAAAGCGATGAAAAATGGTTGCAAACCCTGAATTTGCGACAATGGTTGGCTTTATATGAGCTGATTGAAGAGCATGCGGATCCGACTTTGCTGCAAATTGTGCAACGCAAATTGACCGATTCTCTGCTCCGCTCAATGGAAATGCTCTCACTCTGGATTGCCTCCGAAGCCATTGAGCCGGAATTGGTGCGCATTGCGCCGCGCTTGCTGCATTCCGATTCGCCTTTTGTCGCCTTGCAACGCGAAATGGCCAAGCTGATTGAACATTATCGCCTCGAAACCACGCCTTACGACACCGCTCATCTGGAAGTGATGTTCGATCAATGCGTTAAACAAGTGGAATACTTGGCTCGTCGCGGCACTGGTGCAGGCTCCGGCTCATCAGTCAAAGTAGCACATTTGTTGGAACGCTTGCAGCAGACCTTAGGCCGCCTGAAACTTTTAACCAATATTCAAACCCAGCCGCAGCAGCGCACACGTTTGACTATTGTGCTGATGAATCACCTGATTAATGCTGCCGTCGGCCAATACAGCACACGTGAATTACGCCGAAGCAGCATCCGCATGTTGGCGCGCAGCATCACCGAAAATACCAGCAACCACGGCGAACACTACATCACGCGTGACCGTAGAGAATATATGAGCATGCTCTACTCGGCAGCCGGTGGTGGTGTGATTATCGCTTTAATGGCGCTGAACAAAATCCATATCAGCACCCTGGGCTACAGCGAATTCATCAAATCTGTATTATCCGGCCTGAATTACGGCATAGGCTTCATGATTATCCATATGCTGCATTTCACCGTCGCCACCAAGCAACCGGCCATGACCGCCGCGCGATTTGCCGAAAAAGTTGATTTAAACGAACGCGGTCGCGCGGTCGACAATAAATTGGCTAAGCTGCTGATTGATGTGTGCCGCTCGCAAAGTGTGGCTGTATTTGGCAATGTGGTGGTGGCGATTTTGTTGGCGGGTGTGATTTCGGCAGCTTTTATCAGCAGCAACCAGCAGCCTTTATTGAGTGAACAAAGCGTGGCCTATCAATTAAAATCGATTGATATCTTTACTCAGCCGACACTGTGGTATGCTGCTATTGCCGGAGTTTGGCTGTTTTGCTCGGGGATTATCGCGGGCTTTTTTGACAACCGTTCCGATTATCTGGATTTACGCAACCGCCTGACTGTGAATCCCTTTTTACGCAAAATCATGCCTGCGGCCTTGCGCAAGCACTTTGCTGAATACATGCACAATCATTACGGCTCGCTGATGGGCAATTTTATTTTCGGTATGCTGCTGGGAATGACCGGCTTTTTCGGCCATCTCTTTAATCTGCCGCTCGATATCCGTCATGTGGCTTTTTCTTCGGCCAACTTGGGCTATGCAGCAGTAAGCGGTGATATTGGCGCGGCTGCGTTCATCTACGGCATGATCGGCGTGTTAGCTATCGGCACAGTAAATCTGATTGTCAGTTTTGTTTTGGCTTTATACGTCGCCTTACGTTCACGCGGCACAGAAATCAGCAGTATGTCGAACCTCATCAAAAACGTGTGGGCCCAAGTCAAAACCAACCCGCTGCAATTGGTTTATCCCGTACAGATTCCAAGCAGTGCCAATGGTAACGGCAAAGATAACGGCGATCAAAAATCACACTAACCTCTTTAAAAGCAATCGTCAGCAGGATTCTTCAACAAAAGAATCCTGTTTTCATCTTCAGACGGCCTGATTCTGCCAAAATTATAAATTACTGCTTACGGCTCATCTGCCTACAGTACATCAACTCCGATGCAATTAACCACTTTTTTTGTGCTATCAGATGATTATGCGCATGAGATTGCCACTTTATAATGCCAAAGGCCGTCTGAAAAAATTTTCTTTCAGACGACCTTTGATTTGAGTCAAACGATATGCACAGTTTCTATATGAAATAAAGGTATTCATTTAAAGCATGTAGATGATAAATTTTAACCATGATTTAAATTTAATTATTATAAAATCAATTAGATAAATATGATTTTATAATCACATCCTCATGATAAACAAATAGCCGTATGAAGCGATTGGCAATATTGTAATGAAAACCGGTTGGCAGCCTCTAGGCATGGGCTATGACTTGCAGTATGATGTTTGGCAGTGTAAAAGAATTTTAAAAAATTTCCCTGTTAATTCAGACTGTTTGATATTTTACCTTAATCGGAGCAGGCATTATGTTGACTCAAACCCAGCAGGTCGATTTGACCCTTCAGCACTTAAAAGAGCGTGTATTGACGATTTACACGCCCGAGCAGCGGGCAAGTATTGAGCGTTCGGAAGATTGGCAAAAATTCAACGAGCGTTTGCAAATGCATTTTCCGAGCTTGATGTATGAGTTGGATAATGTTTACGGCAGCAATGAAGCTGTTTTGCCGATGCTGGAGCAATTGTTTTCCCAAGCATGGCAAAGCTATTCACAACGTGCCAAATCACTGAAGCAAACCGATGCGGCTCGTGAAGCCGATCCCGATTGGATTTTGTCGAACAAACAAGTCGGCGGGGTGTGTTATGTCGATTTGTTTGCCGGCGATTTGCAGGGTTTGAAAACAAAAATCCCTTATTTCAAGGAATTGGGGCTGACTTATCTGCACTTGATGCCGCTGTTTAAATGTCCGGAAGGTAAAAGTGACGGCGGCTATGCCGTAAGCAGCTACCGCGATGTAAATCCCGCTTTAGGCACGATTGACGATTTACGCGATGTGATTGCAGCCTTACACGAGGCCGGTATTTCTGTGGTAGTCGATTTTATTTTCAACCACACGTCAAACGAGCATCATTGGGCATTAGAATGCGCGGCCGGTAATCCTTTATATGACAATTTCTACTATATTTTCCCCGACCGCTGGATGCCTGACCAATATGACCGTACCTTGCGTGAAATCTTCCCTGATCAACATCCGGGCGGCTTCTCTCAATTGGAAGACGGCCGTTGGGTATGGACGACGTTCAATTCTTTCCAATGGGATTTAAACTACAGCAACCCTTGGGTGTTCAACGCTATGGCCGGTGAGATGATGTTCTTGGCTAATTTGGGCGTGGATATTCTGCGCATGGATGCGGTGGCTTTTATTTGGAAACAGATGGGTACGACCTGCGAAAGCCTGCCGCAAGCCCATGCCTTGATTCGCGCGTTTAATTCCGTGATGCGCATTGCCGCACCGGGCGTGTTCTTCAAATCCGAAGCCATTGTTCACCCTGATGAAGTAGTGCAATACATCAGCCAAAATGAATGCCAAATCGGCTACAACCCACTGCAGATGGCCTTACTATGGAACACCTTAGCTACGCGCGAAGTCAACTTACTGCATCATGCATTGACCTACCGCCACAATCTGCCGGAACACACCGCATGGGTGAACTATGTGCGCAGCCATGACGACATCGGCTGGACATTTGCCGACGAAGATGCCGGTCAATTCGGTATTCACGGTTATGACCACCGCCAATTCCTTAACCGCTTCTTTGTCAATCATTACGATGGCAGCTTTGCCCGCGGCGAACCGTTCCAATACAACCCAACTACCGGCGATTGCCGCGTGAGCGGTACGGCAGCAGCATTGGTCGGTTTGGCGCAAAACGACCCGTTTGCCGTTGATCGCTTGAAACTACTTTATAGCATTGTGATGAGTACGGGCGGTTTGCCATTGATTTATCTGGGCGATGAAGTCGGCACTTTAAACGATACCGATTGGTCACATGACGAAAACAAACGTGATGATAGCCGCTGGGCACACCGTCCGCGTTACAATGAAGAATTGTACAATCAGCGTCACGATGAATCGACTACTGCAGGCCAAATCTATCAAGGTTTGCGCCACATGATTGAGATTCGCCAAAACAATCCGCGTTTCGACGGTGGCCGTTTGGTAACGTTCTATACGCACAACAAACACGTTATCGGCTACATCCGCAACAATGCGCTGTTGGCCTTTGCCAACTTCAGTGAATTCCCACAAACCATCACTGCACACGCGTTGCAGGCGATGCCGTTCCAAGCGACAGATTTAATCAGCGGCGAAACCGTAAAATTGAATCAAGATGTGGAATTGCGTCCGTATCAAGTGATGTGGTTGGAAATCGCGTAATGCATTGAATTTTGATTGAAGTGATTTAAAGGCCGTCTGAAAACTTGTTTTTCAGACGGCCTTTTTTTGGTTTCTTCATCATAATTTTTTAGTTATACAGCACAATAAAGCCCTTTTTATGAGCCTAGACATTCAAAAGAACAATATCTACTTTTACATTTTTTACTATTGACTACTCAAAATGCTGCTGAGTAGAGCTTAAATGTGAATTGGTTTCTTGAAATTATCTTTCAAAAAATGCAATCAACATAAATCACTAATCTAGTGTCATATAGTAGTAAAATTCAATATTTAATACTTACAACATGATAAGCAGAAGATTGATTTTAGCTGGTTTATCATCAGTCTTAACCTTTTATTAGATGTAGTTTTACATAATATTTTGAATTTAAATAATTTATATTTAAATTATGTTAATAAAATATTGGTTGTCGTGTAGTAAAATTAATTCTTGACCTGAAATTAAGTTCAAGTAAAATCAAAAAATGAGTTTCAGAAAGTTACATATAAATCAAACGAAATTCGTTACATTATATAACTTAACTTCACGGATAATGCGATTTTAAAGGAGTTTGCAATGAGTCAACAATACATATGGCTGCATATCGGCCTCGGTTCATTCCATCGTGCACACCAAGCATGGTATTTTAATGAATTGATTGAATCCGGCGACGACAGTTGGGCGATTGCGGCAGGTAATATCCGTAACGACAGCGAGCACACTGTGGAAGCAATGTTGGCTCAAAACGGCGAATATGTTTTAGAAACCGTCAGTCCGCATGATGAGCGTGAATATGAAGTGATTAAATCCATCAAGCAACCGATTCGCTGGGCAGCCGATTTGGCGCCACTGATTGCCGTGGGAGCGGCGGAAAACACCAGAGTAATCGCCTTTACCGTTACCGAAGCAGGCTATTACCTTGACAGTAAATTCAAGCTGGTACAAAACGATACGGCTTTGCAGGCGGATTTGAAGGGCGGCCATGAAACCATCTACGGCGTGATTGTTAAAATCCTGCGCGAGCGCATGAAGCTTTCAGACGGCCGCGTGACCTTATTGTGTTGCGACAATGTACGCCACAACGGTGAGCGTTTCCATGATGGTTTGGTTGAATTTCTGCAATTAACCGATCAAAACGATTTGATTGATTGGCTGGCGCAAAACGCCACTACGCCGAACACCATGGTTGACCGCATTGTGCCGCGTCCTGCTGAAGATTTGCCTGCGCGTATCAAAGAAAAAACCGGCATCGACGATAAAGCGCCGGTCATGGGTGAAACCTTTATCCAATGGGTAATTGAAGATAATTTTAAAGACGGTATCCGTCCGGCTTTGGAAAAAGTCGGTGTGGAATTGGTGGAATCGGTGATTCCTTACGAAGAAGCCAAAATCCGAGTGTTGAATGTGCCGCATGCTGCAATTGCATGGGCGGGCACTTTGCAGGACGAACTATTTATCCACGACAGCACCTTAAACGATAAAGTACGCCAAGTGGCCTATGATTATGTCACCGAAGACGTGATTGCCAGCTTGGGCAACGATTTGATTGATTTGGGTAAATACCGCGATGTGGTGCTGGAGCGTTTTACCAATCCGCACATCAAAGACACCAATCAACGCGTTGCGGCCGACGGTTTTTCAAAAATTCCGGCGCAAATCCAGCCAACCTTAATCGAACGCTATAAACAAGGCGCACGCCCGGCGGCCACCGCATTGATTCCGGCAATTTTCTTCGTATTTATGGAACAATGGCACCAAGGCAAGCTGCCCTATGCATATCAGGACGGTATTTTGGATGAAGCTGCGGTGCATGCGATGTTTGAATCTGATGACCCGATTCATGTGTTTGCCACCGATAAAGCGTTGTTCGGCGAATTGGCTGAGAATGCCGATTTTGAAGCCTTGTTGCGCGAACAAGTCGCCAAAGCGCGTCAATTTGTGAAATAAACCGAACCAGGCCGTCTGAAAAGACAAAACTTCGAAAAATATCTTTCAGACGGCCTTTTCATTGCCTTTAAGGAAATCATTATGTATCTCGGTTTAGATTACGGCACATCCGAAATCAAAGCGCTATTACTGGACGAACACGCCAATATCGTTTGTACGCACGGTTTGCCGCTTTCTATCCAGCGTCCGCATCCGCAATGGTCGGAGCAATCAGCGGCGGAATGGTGGCAGGTAACCAACGATCTCATGACCAAAATGCGTGAAAAAGCCGGTAAGGCTTGGTATGCGGTAAAGGCCATCGGTTTATCCGGCCAAATGCACGGCGCGGTGTTGCTGGGACAGGACAATCAAGTGCTGCGCCCGGTGATTTTGTGGAACGACACCCGCAGTGCGGAAGAATGTGCTCAATTGGAAGCTGCCGTACCTGATTTACACGGCATCACCGGTAATTTGGCCATGCCGGGTTTTACTGCGCCGAAATTATTGTGGGTGAAAAAACATGAGCCGGAAATTTTTGTTCAGACGGCCTCAGTATTGCTGCCGAAAGACTACATCCGCTTTTTAATGACCGGCAAAAAAGTATCGGAAATGTCGGATGCGGCCGGTATGTTGTGGCTGGATGTGGCCAAGCGCGATTGGTCGGATAAAGTGTTGGAGGCCACAGGTTTGACCCGGGAAAACATGCCTGTCTTGATTGAAGGTAGTGAAAGCAGCGGCACGCTCTTGCCGGAAATTGCCGAAAAATGGGGCTTGGCCTCGGATGTTATCGTGGCCGGCGGCGGCGGTGACAATGCTGCCAGCGCGGTAGGTGTCGGTGCGGTAAACCCGGGTGATGCATTTATTTCACTGGGTACTTCGGGTGTGGTGTTTGTGGTGAACGAAGCCTACCGTCCTGCGCCCAAAGACGCGGTGCATTGTTTCTGCCACACATTGCCTAAGCGCTGGCATCAAATGAGCGTAATGCTGAGTGCGGCGGCCTGTTTGAGCTGGTATTGCAAACTGATTGGTGCGCGTGAAGCTGATTTGTTGGCCGAAATCGCCGGCTTGAGTGCGGAACAAAAAACCAATGCGCCGATTTTTCTGCCTTATCTTTCAGGTGAACGCACACCGCATAACGATCCGTTTGCCAGCGGTGTTTTCCACGGTATCCGCCATAGCAGCGACCGCGCGGTAATGGGTTATGCTGTGATTGAAGGCGTGGGCTTCGGCATTGCCGACGGTGTACGCGTTTTACAGGAAAGCGGGACGCATATCGAACAATGTTCGTTATTGGGTGGCGGCGCACGCAGCCCTTTCTGGGCAAAACTGCTGGCCGATACACTGCAATTACCGATTGTAACCCATAAAGGCGGCGAAACCGGTGGCGCATTGGGAGCGGCACGTTTGGCGGCCTTGGCTGCCGGTGCCGATGAAAAAGAGGTTTGTACCAAGCCTGAAATTGCGCAAGTTTTTGAACCTGAAGCCGCCAATGCGGACTACTTGGTCAAACGTTATGCGCTGTTCCGTGCTTTGTACCAACAAGATAAAGCTTTTAGACAGGCTCAGGCGATCTGAAGTTTTATGAATCATAAGCACAGTGATGAATGCCGTCTGTTTGCTTTCAGACGGCATTTATTGAATCTCAAATCAAAGGATGATGATGAATAAATTAGAAACAGAAACCAAACAATGGCTGGGTATGCCCTTGAATTTGGTATGGGGCTATCTTGCCATTGCCCTGTTTATGACCGGCGACGGTTTTGAATTGGCATTTTTGTCAAAATACATTACCGACTTAGGCTTTACGGAAGCGCAATCTTCTTCGGCTTTTGCAGTTTACGGCTTTGCCGCAGCATTGTCGGCTTGGATTTCCGGCGTATTGGCGGAAATCATCACTCCGCGTAAAACCATGATTATCGGTTTTATCATGTGGTGTGTTTTTCACGTGTTGTTTTTAATTTTTGGCTTGGGAGACAAAAGCTATCCGCTGATTATGCTGTTTTACGGCATCCGTGGTTTTGCTTATCCGCTGTTTCTCTATTCATTCATCGTGATGATTGTACAAAACGTGAAAAGCACCCAAATCAGTCCGTCTATGGGTTGGTTCTGGACAACTTATTCCGTGGGTATCGGCGTGTTCGGCAGCTTCATCCCAAGCCTGACTATTCCTGCTATGGGGGAAATGGGTACACTTTGGCTGGCCTTGGTGTTCTGTATTGCCGGCGGTCTGATGGCAATGGTGATGTTGCGCAATGTCAATTCCGAATCGCCGATGCACGATTTGCCGATGAAGGAAAAATTCGGCGAATTGAGCCGTGCGGTGACACTGCTGATTACCAACCGCCAAATTCTGTTTTCAAGCTGGATTCGTATTATCAACACCTTGTCACTGTTCGGTTTTGCCGTCATCATGCCGATGATGTTTACCAAAGAGTTGGGGTTTACCACTTCGCAATGGCTGCAAATCTGGACGGTATTCTTTGCCACCACACTGATTTCGAATGTGTTTTGGGGTATTGTCGGCGAGAAGCTCGGCTGGGTAAAAGTAGTGCGCTGGTTCGGCTGTATCGGTATGGCGGTTTCCTCACTGGTGTTTTATTATCTGCCGCAATGGTACAACAAAATCGCACCGGAGGGCATAGAAGGTGCCTCAACGTCCGAATTCATGATGGCATGGATTCCGGCAATTTTGCTGGGATGGTTTGTGGCGGCATTTGTGCCGATGACGGCTGTGTTTACTACGTTGGAACCGAAACACCAAGGCGCGGCCATCTCGGTGTATAACCTGTCAGCCGGTTTGTCGAATTTCGTTGCGCCCGCAATTGCGACTTTAGTGTTGCCGATGTTTAGTTTTATCGGCGTGGTGTATGCTTATACTGCCTTGTATATTTTTGCTTTCTGCGTAACCTTCCTGTTACGTGTGAAGCAGCCCGGTTTCGATATTTACGGGCGTAAAGAGAAAAGCGTCTGATTTGAGTGAACCCCATCAGGCCGTCTGAAAACTTGTTTTTCAGACGGCCTTTTTGTATTGATTTCAGGTAAAATACCGCCTTTGCGCTTAGCCATCTTGATATAGAGCTCCCCATGATCGAATTAAAAAACCTAACCTTACAACGCGGTTTGAAAGTGTTGCTGGATAAAGCCAGCGTTACCATCAACCCCAACCAGCGCGTAGGCTTAATCGGTAAAAACGGTACAGGCAAATCCAGCCTTTTTGCGTTGATTAAAGGCGAAATCAGTCAGGATGGCGGCGATATTCTGATTCCGCGCACATGGAAGCTGGCGGCTGTAGCGCAGGAAACGCCGGCTCTGGAGACATCGGCACTGAATTATCTGTTGCAGGGTGATACCGAATTGCAAATGTTTCAGACGGCCTTAAGCCAAGCTGAAGCGCAAAACGACGGCATGAAGCAGGCAGAATATCATGCCAAATTAGAAGAAATCGATGCCTACACTGCGCCGGCACGCGCGGCCAAATTATTGAGCGGCTTGGGCTTTTCGCAAGAAGAGCACGCCAGGCCGGTGAAAGCGTTTTCCGGCGGTTGGCGTATGCGCCTGAATTTGGCGCAAGCCTTGATGCGGCGCGCTGATTTGCTGCTGCTTGATGAACCGACCAACCACTTGGATTTGGAAACCGTGTTATGGCTGGAAAATCATTTGGCCAATTTGGCGTGCACGCAAATCATCATTTCGCACGACCGTGATTTTCTCAATGCTACCACCACGCAAACAATTGAATTATCGAACCAAAAATTAACCCAATACGGCGGCAATTACGATTTCTACCAAAACGAGCGCGCGCAGCGTTTGTCGCAGCAGCAAGCCGCCTATGTGAAGCAGCAAACGCAAATCAAGCATTTGCAGTCATTTATCGACCGCTTTAAAGCTAAGGCCACCAAAGCCACCCAAGCGCAAAGCCGTATGAAAGCCTTGGCAAAATTGGAGCGCATCGCACCCGCTCACTTGGACAGCGAATTTTCGTTTGAATTTGAGAGTCCGGCGCATTTGCCCAATCCTTTGCTGAAACTGGATAAAGCCGATTTGGGCTACGGCGATCATGTGGTTTTGCACGATTTGAGATTGTCGCTGGAAAGCGGCGCGCGTTACGGGTTGCTGGGTGTTAACGGTAGCGGTAAGTCGACCTTTGTTAAAGCGTTAGCAGGTGAACTGGATTTGCTTTCCGGCCAGATTGTGCGCTCGGAAAAACTCAATATCGGCTATTTTGCGCAACATCAGCTCGATACGTTACGCGATGACCAAAGCCCGATTTGGCATATCCAGCAGCTTTCACCGGAAGTGCGCGAGCAGGAAATCCGCAATTTTTTGGGCGGTTTCAACTTTGTCGGCGACATGGCTTTGCAGAAAATCGAGCCGTTTTCCGGCGGAGAGAAAGCACGTTTGGCCTTGGCAATGATTGTGTGGCAAAAACCGAATCTGCTTTTGCTTGACGAACCGACCAACCATTTGGATTTGGATATGCGCCACGCTTTAACCTTGGCCTTGCAAAGTTTCCAAGGTGCATTGATTGTGGTGTCACATGACCGCAGTTTGCTCGAAGCCACGACCGACGGTTTCTTATTAATCGATAAAGGCCGTCTGAATCCGTTTGACGGCGATTTGAATGATTACCGCCAATGGCGCTTGGCGCAAGAAAATGCCGCTACCGCACCTGCTGACTCCGTTCAATCGCAAAACCGCAAAGACACCAAACGCATTGAAGCGAAAATCCGTCAGGAAAAAGCCAAGCGTGGCAAGCCGGTTCAGCAGGAAATCGACAAAACGGAAAAAGAAATAGCCAAGCTGATTGAAATTCAGACGGCCTGTGAAGCATTTTTGGGACAAGAAGCCGCGTATTTTGATGAAAACAAAGCCAAGTTACAGGAAACACTCACGCAATTGGCTGAAACTAAAGTAAAATTAAACGAATTGGAAGAAAATTGGCTGCTTTGGCAGCAGGAGTTGGAAGAGATCTTGACTCAAATTGATGCCGAGTTTGCTTGAATCGTTTCATCTTAATAATAAAATAATAAAAAGCTGTCTGAAAAAATCATAAGATTCTGATTCTAATTTTTAAGAAATCGTTTGGGTGATTTTATAAGCGGCCGAATGCACATTGTCCCACTCACTTTAAAATCATCACCATGCCGTCTGAAAGGTAGGTGTGGTGTTTCAGAATGAACATGAAATACTTTGCTTTAAATACATTTGCCGCCGTCATCGCGTTTTCAAGCTTTACGGCAGAAGCCAGCAAAATCTATACCTGCGAAATCAATGGCACGGTGGTCTATACATCACGCCCGTCCGGCGACTGTCATGCACCTGATTTACCGCCGATTGGCCGATACAGCAGCGCACGTTACGATGCGCCTGAAATGATGGCCGCGCCTGAGTCGCAGCGTAAAGCTGCTAACAACACCAAGCGTAGCCCAAGTAAAACAGTGAACGCCAAAGCAAAAGCACCGGCGGCACCGATTCGCCCGACCACGGCATCCGTTGCCGCTCCTGCACCGAAACCTGCCGCCAGCAACAGCCGTCGCACTATTTTGGAAATCGAATTGAGCAACGAGCGCAGGGCATTGTCAGAAGCGCAAAAATCGTTGGCACAAGCGCGTGCAGTGAAAGGTGGCACTATTGACCGCCAGCAAATCAAAAATCTGGAAGGTGCGGTGCTCGACCGCCAGCAAAACATTCAAGCTCTGCAACGCGAATTGGGGCGTATGTAAGGTTGGGCTGAGCCGGCTAATGATTTAATATAGAACAATGAATGTAGAAGCTATTTTTCAAGCAGCGTCGCTGACCCATTAGCTTATATGGCCACATTGATCCCTGGCATACTGTTTAATATTTTGGGTATTTGGTTGTTTGCTTATATGGGAAATTTCTTGATATTCAATGAAATGATCGTGAAGTGTTGCGCGTACCACCCCACGAAGAAAAATCTGCAAAATTCTGTTTTATAAACAAAGGCCGTATCAGCCAAAAATCTGCTGATAACGGTCAGCAGAATAACCAACATAAAACTGACCGTCTTTCTCCAACACCGGGCGCTTAATTACGCTCGGATGTTCAACCATAATGCGAACGGCTCCTTGCTGTTCGGTCGCTCGCGCCTGTGTTTGGGCATCTAATTTGCGCCAAGTCGTGCCGCGTTTGTTCAATAAATTTTCTAAAGGAATTTGCGACAACCATGCCGTAATCAATTCAGGTGTAGGCGGTGATTTTTTAAAATCGGCAAACTCGGCTTCTACGCCGTTATCTGCCAGCCATATGCGGGCTTTTTTGACTGTGTCGCAATTGGGAATACCATATAATTTAATCATGTTCAGCCTTTCTTTTATTTTTGCCCTTCCATTCTACCGAGAGCTTGTACAGTTTGCCACAAAATACGGTAGAATAACCAGCAATGGCTTTGGCCGATATTCCGACACACGACATCATTACGGAGCGACCCGATGAAAAAAAACGTCACGCTTTCTTTAATTGCCGCCGCTGTGCTTATGGCGGGCTGTTCAGACAATAAGCCGAGCAATTCTTTATTTGAAAAAACCATCAATCAATATGCAAAAAAACAAGGCATTTGTTTGCCTTTGGTTTTGAATGTACAAAATCCAAGCGCCGGCGACAGCTTCACGCAAGTGCCGATCGGCGCGCCTGAAATCAAGTTGGCAGAAAAAGACCGCAAAGGCAACAACATCAACAAAACCGCGTTGAAGCAATTGAATATTCTCGAAAAAGAAGATTTCTACGAAAAATCTAAAGAAACCATGCCGGTTGCCCCTAACAGCGATGAGACTATCAAAATATTGGTTTATAAGCTGACTGAAAAAGGCGGAAAACAAACCCGCGCCAAAGAAAGAATGCCGCATTTCTGCATTGGGCACCAAGAGGTCAGTAAAATCAATTGGTACACCGAGCCTGGCCCGTCTAACGGTATGACTGTTTCGCGCGTGTCTTACGAAGCGAAATTTGTACCGGAAAAATGGATTGGCAATTTATTGAAAGCCGGCGGCAATGCCAAATTGCCATTGGACGAAGTGCGCGTACAAACGGCTACACTGGTTAAAACCAGTGACGGCTGGAAAGATTCACGCGAATTGCGTTGATTTTTTGTGTGTTTTACCGCTATGAAAAGGCCGTCTGAAAAGATTTCTTTCAGACGGCCTTTTCATGGGTTCTATTTAATCCGCTTGAACACCAAATCCCAAACGCCATGCCCTAAGCGCTTACCGCGGGCTTCGAATTTGGTTTCCGGACGGTAATCCGGTGTTGGGGCATAATCTTCAGCTGTGTTTTGCAGGCTGTCGAAAGCGCTTAATACTTCCAGCATCTGCACCGCGTATTCTTCCCAGTCGGTTGCCATGTGGATGTAACCGCCTATGGCTAATTTCGGTAATAGTTTTCCGACAAAATGCGTTTGCACCAAACGGCGTTTGTGATGGCGCTTTTTGTGCCACGGATCCGGAAAAAAGATGTGAATACCCGATAATGCGTCGTCAGCGAGCATGTTTTCCACTACTTCTACGGCATCGTGACGCATCACGCGGATGTTGCCGACTTGCTCTTCTTCAATCAGTTTCAAAATATTGCCGACACCGGGGCCGTGTACGTCAATCGCCAGAAAATCAGTTTCCGGCAAACGCTTGGCGATCTCTACCGTAGCCGTACCCATGCCGAATCCGATTTCCAAAACTTTCGAATTGCCGCGGCCAAACTGTTGGTTTAAATCGATGACGGCATCTTGATAGTCGATACCGAATTGCGGCCACATGGTGTCGATGGCCCGCTGTTGCGCGGCAGTCATATGTCCTTGGCGCAATACAAAGCTGCGGATAGAACGCAAATGCTCTGCAGGTAATTGGTTTTCTTCGTGGTTTTGAGTGGAATCTGTCATACTGGTTAAATTTTTATAATCGAAATGAAAGGCAGCCTGAAACAAACAGCTTGGAATATATAGCGCACAATTATACCTGATTATGCTTCTTTCAGACGGCCTTTTCTTGATGTTTATACTTTCAGACCGCCTGTTGCCATTGCGCCAGCAAAGCTTTCAACATATCGGTTTGCTCATGGCCATGTTCAATCGCTTTGCAAAGCCACTCACAGGCTTTGGCCGCATTTTTCTGAACGCCAATGCCGTGAAAATACAGGCAGGCCAGATTGTATTGCGCCATAGTATCTTGCTGCTCGGCGGCAGATTCAAACCATTGCGCGGCTTGGCTGAAATCGGTCTCCACCCCCTGGCCGCTGTAATACATCATTCCCAAATTGGTCTTGGCTTTAATGTGCCCCAACTCTGCTGCTTGGAGATAAAGCGGTAAGGCTTCGGCACAGCTTTGACGCCGCTGCAAACCATAATGGGCGGCAAAGGCTTTTTGATAAAGGCTTTCTGCTTGTTGGCGTTGTAAAGCGGCCTGTTTGGCCTCTTCATAATGCTGATGGTCGTTCAATGCGCTGTCGGACAATAATTTTTGATGCGCTTTCATATCGCCCAAATCTGCCGCCCGACGGTAATATTCACGAGCCTTTTGCGGATACGCCGCCACGCCCAAGCCATAACGGTAAATATCGCCCAATAAACGCAAGGCTTGCGGATGGTTGTTTTCAGCAGCCTGTTTCGCATGATGATATGCATTTTGCGGATTTCGCTCAACATACCGGCCTAATAGATAAATTTCCGCTAAAGCAGCATGAGCATCATTTTCGCCGTTTTGTGCGGCCGTCTGAAACCAAGTCAGCGCTTCATCACTGTTTTGTGACAATAAAATCTCAGCCAGTGCGGTTTGTGCAGGCGCGATACCGTGTTGAGCGGCAACCTGCAAATGCGCCATTGCTTGCTTCAGGTCTTTTGCTACACCTTGCGCCAGTTTATATTGCAATCCAAGCTGCCAATGCGCTGCGACAAAACCCTGTTCGGCAGCCAAACGGTAAAGATGATGTGCTTTGTATAAATCGGGTTCGGCAGCATATTGATGATATTGCGCCAAAAAATACTGCGCTTGCGGGTGGTTTTGCTCGGCTGCCTTATTCGCCCAAAGCAATGCCTGTTGGGTTTGTCGCCTATCGTTAAATGCACGCATCAAACGCAATTGCGCATGCACCAAACCCTCTTCGGCCAATTCTGTGTAGTGCGGCAAAAGGGGTTGAACATCGCCGTTTTCCGATTCTTGCAATTGCAACAGATTATAACGGGCATAAACATGCCCTGCTCTGGCTGCTTGCTTCAAGAATTCAATACCGGCGGCAAAATCCGCTGCAATGCCATTGCCGTTAATCAAACACGCAGCCAGCTGAAAAGCGGCTTCGCTGTGTCCGATCTTCGCAGCCTGCTGCAACAAAGGTACAGCTTGCGCATAATCAGGCGGGGATTGCAGCAAAAATTGATTGGCTTGGTGATAAAGATTTTCGGCTGTCTGTGTCATATGGCGTTTTATTTATTTATATTGTTTTGACATTCTAACCGTACTAAAAAGATGAACCGAATGATGATGACAAGCTGTTGGATTTTTAACTTAAACGTCATCTGCTCTATATAAAGAGGCCGTCTGAAAACGATTTTAGACGGCCCGGCATTTAGCTTATGGTATTTTTCTTCAAGAACATATTTACCCCGCTTTCACAACGAATTTGCTGCGTTTCTAAAGTATGCTTTAAGAGCACATCGTTTTGCGGCAACGCATCGCGCTCTGCCTCATGATGCCACAAATGATAAGCAATGCCGGCAAATTTGAGATTATGTCGTTTCATACCGTTGTGGTAGCAGCGGGCCACAAACTCACTGTCTTCTCGTCCCCAACCGACAAACCAATTGTTAAAGCCGTTTACGGCCAAGGCATCTTCGCGGAAAAAGCTCATGTTGCAGGTTTTGATGCCGCGGTGGTTTTGGCTGCCGTTTTTGCCGACCAAAGCAGACAAACAACGGCATCTTAAAGCGGAAAGACGCTTTTCAATACCTGAATCAAACACAGAAAGATTCGGCAATTGATCAGAGGCCAGAATTTCCCGAGTTCGTTTTTCAGTCAAAATCACGCGCGAACCTTGCACCAAACGGCCTTTAAGTGCCAGTTTTAAATGATCGGCAATAAACGAAGCATCCAGAAGCATATCCCCGTCAATCAATACAATATAATCACCTTTGGCCACCGCCAACGCACGATTGCGTGATTCGGCAGCACGAAAACCATCGTCAGGCCGCCAAGAATGCTTCACCGGCACCGGGCTCTGCCGATTAACGTATTGAATCACATCTGCCGTTTCGCGGGTCGAACCGTCATCGGCCACAATAATTTCATCGGGCAAGCGCGTTTGCGATAAAGCCGATTGCAACACAAAAGCGAGCGCATCCGGCCGGTTATACGTAGTAATAATCAGCGATACTTTCAGGTTCTGGTTGCGCTCATGCAGCTTCACATATTTATAGTAAGAACCTTGCGCATTGGCCACCGAAATCGTGAGGCCGTCTGAACCGTAGGCAAAACCGCGTTTCAGGAAATAATTTTTGATAAACGACACGCCGCCGTGCAATAAAGCTTGAGCAGGAGAAGTCTGCTTTTTAAAGCGGTTTTCATCGGCATACAACGAAGAATATTGCTGCATTTTCTGAATCAAGCCTTCCGCGTTTTCAAAAGAATAATGTTTCAGACGGCCTGACAAAGAATGGTTTTGCGCATCTTTGGGCAGCACCAGCGATTCGTGGACTTGGCGGTCAGAAAAGCGGGTAAAACGGCGGTGATAAAGGCGTGGCAGAATATCCGGATACCAGCCGCAGCCTTTAATCAAACGGCCGTTGTAATGATTCAGGCGGGACAAGGTATAAATATTTTGCGGATTATTTTCCGCCACGGCAGCGCGTATGCTGCCGATTAACTCCGTATCAGGCACTTCGTCGCTGTCGATGCTGAAAATCCAATCGTTTTGCGCCAAACGTGCGGCCATGTTTTTCATCGGGCCGAAACCGATAAAATCATGCTTGAAATAGCTGACGTTTTTAAATTGCGCGGCAATCTCGAATGTGCGGTCGGTCGAACCGTTGTCGAGCAGCAAAACTTCATCGAAATCGCCCAGCGCGGTCAACACTTCCACCAAATAGCGTTCGGAATTTTTGACCAACATCGCG
Organism: Neisseria weixii; assembly: GCF_042658245.1. Classification (NCBI taxonomy): domain Bacteria; kingdom Pseudomonadati; phylum Pseudomonadota; class Betaproteobacteria; order Neisseriales; family Neisseriaceae; genus Neisseria; species Neisseria weixii. Next base: position 88,475 of record NZ_JBHSPY010000002.1, on the reverse strand, counting down.
GCAGTTGCCGGAATTCTTGTGTTTATCATAGTCAGGCCGTCTGAAAAATATCTTAAACGGCTGTATTTTACCCGATATACCGCTACAATACGCATTTCATTTTTCAGACGGCCTATTGACTATGCGATTGCTGCTCGCCCCCATGCAAGGATTATGCGACGACGTGATGCGTGATTTATTAACGCGTATCGGCGGTTATGACGAGTGCATCAGTGAATTTGTGCGCATTACCCACACCGTGCATTCCCGCGCTACATGGTTGAAATATGTGCCCGAAATCGCCAGCGGCAACAAAACCTTTGCCGGTACGCCCTGTACAGTGCAGCTTTTGGGCAGCGATGCCGACAATATGGCCGTCAATGCTTTGGAGGCAGTACGCTTCGGTGCCGATAAAATAGATTTAAATTTCGGCTGTCCTGCACCGACAGTCAACAAACACAAAGGCGGCGCGGCTTTGCTGAAAGAGCCGGAATTGATTCACCATATTGTCAAAACCTTGCGCAGCCGCCTACCCGAACATATTCCGCTGACCGGAAAAATGCGTTTGGGCTTTGAAAACACCGATTTGGCCTTGGAATGCGCGGCTGCCATTGCCGAAGGCGGCGCATGCGGTTTGACCGTTCACGCCCGGACCAAAGTCGAGGGGTATGAACCTCCCGCGCATTGGGATTGGGTACGTAAAATCCGCGATGCAGTGTCCGTTCCGGTGACCGCCAACGGTGATGTGTTCACGCTGGCAGATTATTTGGCAATTAAAGATGTCAGCGGCTGCAACAGCGTGATGCTGGGGCGCGGTGCGGTGATTCGGCCCGATTTGGCGCGGCAAATCAAACAGTACGAGGGTGGCGAAACAGTGTATCCCACCAATTTTGCTGAAATTGCCGGTTGGATTAATCTCTTTTTTGATTTGTGCGTGGCCAAAGAAGCCAACAATAAATATCCCGTGGCGCGTTTGAAACAATGGCTCGGCATGATGAAAAAAGAATTTCCGCAAGCGCAGGATTTGTTTGAGCGCGTGCGAACCTTGAAAGAAGCGGATGAAGTGAAACAAGTATTGTTGGCATTTGAAACAGAACAACAGGCCGTCTGAAAAAATGCCGTCTGAAGATTTTCAGACGGCATTTCTAGCGCAATAAAATTAGATTAAGAAAAATTAGATTAAGAAGCCAATACGCGCGGGAAAAACACTTCGTTTTCCAAATGGATATGGTCGGTCAAATCACTGACCATTTCTTCCGCCAAACGGTACAAGCGCGTCCAGCTGCCGCAGGCATGTTCCGGAATTTCAAAATTGTTGGTTAATTCGCGCAGGCGTTGGATGGCTTTGTCGTGTTCTTCATGTTCGTGCATCATTACGCTAATCGGCATCGCCGCTCCGCGCCCGACCCCCTGATTCACCATCGGAAACAGCATGCGCTCTTCCTTCATCATGTGGCTGAGCAGCTCGTTTTGCATATAGGCCAATAATTCAGCAATTTCAGCCGGAAAAATATCGGCATGCACCGTTGCCACTTTTTGCGCCAATGGTACCAATTCATCAAACTGCGCGCGATGCACATTATGATAACGCTGCAAAATATGGTCGATGGTTGCATGAAAAGGCGCAGTTTCCCAAACGGTAAAATCAGTCATGGTCAGGTTCCTTGTGTTGGTTAAAGGCTTTCAGACGGCCTTTTTTAAAGATACATATTTTATGAATGTATTTAATGAATGCAAGGATACACCGGTTTGGCTGCTTTGTATAGCATGAATAAATGAAATAAGTCATTAAGAATAGGAGTGATTTTCAAATATTATGAGATCTTTGCAAAATTCCTATCTTTGGCACATTTCTTCGTTGTGTGCTGCTCGAAAGCTTGCCTATCTTCATGATATATCTTCGCTTTCTGTGCTGCGGCAATTTGAACTGCACTCACACCTAGGGTTTTGCAAAGATCCCATTATTTGAGAATACTACAGTTAGACAATAAAAAATCCCAAGTCAATATTGACTTGGGATTCATATATATGGCAGAGGGGAAGGGATTCGAACCCTCGATACGCTATTAACGTATACACACTTTCCAGGCGTGCGACTTAAACCACTCATCCACCCCTCTGTAATAAAAGACTATTTGCCTGTAGGCTTTAAGCAAATAATAAAAATCCGGTTTCAAACCGGAAGTTTTGGTGCCCAGGAGAAGACTCGAACTTCCACACCCGTGAGGATACTAGCACCTGAAGCTAGCGCGTCTACCAATTCCGCCACCTGGGCATTCAATTTTTCAGAGCAAAGAGACCAATCTTGGTGCCCAGGAGAAGACTCGAACTTCCACGCCCGTGAGGACACTAGCACCTGAAGCTAGCGCGTCTACCAATTCCGCCACCTGGGCTTTGCTTTATTTACCGTTTTACGTTACAGTACCGAAGAAGGTGCCGCTGAAAACGAAAACGAAGTGGCTATTATATATTTACAACGAAGAATGTCAACTGTAAAAATGAATAAAAAAATTAAATCATTAAATCTACGAGAAAAAGATCCTTACTTAGAGCGAGAAAAGCAACGTTATGCTGAACCGTTGCCCAGCCGAGAGTGGGTGATTGAATTATTAGAGCAAAAAGGCGTGCCGACCAAAATAGAGGTTTTGGCGCGCGAGCTTTCCATTAAAGACGAAGAATACGAATTTTTCGAACTCCGCCTGAAAGCTATGGCGCGTGATGGTCAGGTGTTGATTAACCGTCGCGGTGCGCTGTGTGCGGCGGACAAACTGGCTTTGGTGAAATGCCGTGTTGAAGCACACAAAGACGGATTCGGTTTTGCCGTGCCTTTGGAAAAAACCGGCGAAGGCGATTTTGTTTTATACGAACGCCAAATGCGTGGCGTAATGCATGGCGACATTGTCACCGTGCGCCCTGCCGGCATCGATCGCCGCGGCCGCCGCGAAGGCATGGTGCTGGATATTGTCGAACGTGCGCAAGTTCAAGTGGTCGGCCGCTTCTATATTGATCGTGGTATCGCTATTTTGGAAGCGGAAGATAAACGCTTGACACAAAGTATTGTGCTGGAGCCTGAGAGTGTGGCGCGATTTAAGCCTGAATCAGGCCAAGTAATTGTGGCTGAAATCGAGAGCTACCCTGAATTACACCGCCCTGCTGTGGCCAAAATCATTGAAGTATTGGGCGAATATGCCGACAGCGGCATGGAGATCGAAATTGCTGTGCGCAAGCATCATTTGCCGCACCAATTCAGTGAAGCTTGTCAAAAAGCTGCCGCCAGAATCCCCGATCATGTGCGTAAAAGCGATTTGAAGGGACGCAAAGATTTGCGCGATTTGCCTTTGGTGACCATCGATGGCGAAACCGCACGTGATTTTGATGATGCGGTTTATGCCGAGCGCATGGGTCGCAATTTCCGCTTGGTGGTAGCAATTGCCGATGTCAGCCATTATGTGCGTCCGGGCGATGCGATCGACAATGATGCAGTCGAACGCAGCACCAGCGTCTATTTCCCACGCCGTGTAATTCCAATGCTGCCGGAAAACCTTTCCAACGGCATTTGCTCACTCAATCCAGATGTCGAGCGTTTGTGTATGGTTTGCGATATGTCCATCACTTACGCGGGCAATGTCAAGGAATATCAATTTTATCCGGCGGTTATGCGCTCGCATGCGCGGTTAACTTATAATCAAGTGTGGCAATGGATTGAAGAAGGTTCCGACGATCCGCTGAAGCCGCAAATCGATACCTTATATAAACTCTTCCAAGTATTACAGAAAAAACGCCAAGATCGTGGTGCCGTCGAATTTGACAGCGTGGAAACTCAGATGATTTTCGACGACAACGGCAAAATCGAAAAAATTGTGCCGGTGCTCCGCAACGATGCGCATAAACTGATTGAAGAATGTATGCTGGCAGCGAATGTATGTGCGGCGAATTTTCTGTTGAAAAACAAACATACGGCCCTATTCCGCAACCACTTAGGCCCCACACCTGAAAAATTAGCCACTTTGCGCGAACAATTGGGCTTGCTGGGTTTGATCTTGGGTGGCGGCGATAAACCGACCCCGAAAGATTATGCTGTCTTGGCGCAGCAATTCAAAGGCCGACCGGATGAAGAGTTGCTGCAAGTGATGATGTTGCGCTCAATGCAGCAGGCAGTATATGAACCGCATAACGATGGCCACTTTGGTTTGGCTTACGAATCATACGCCCACTTCACTTCGCCTATCCGCCGCTATCCGGATTTGACCGTGCATCGCGCCATTAAAGCCGTGTTGCAAGGCGAAAAATACACGCCGCTAAAAACATGGCAGGCTTGGGGGGTGCATACTTCATTCTGCGAGCGTCGTGCCGATGATGCCAGCAAAGATGTTGAAAACTGGCTGAAAACTTATTATATGCGCGATAAAGTGGGGGAAGTGTTCAAGGGCAAAATTTCCGGCATGACCAGCTTTGGCATTTTTGTTACCTTGGACGACATCCACATCGACGGTTTGGTACACATCAGCGACTTGGGCGAAGATTATTTCAACTTCCGACCTGAAATCATGGCGATTGAAGGCGAACGCAGCGGCGTACGCTTCAATATGGGTGATGAATTGATGGTTAAAGTTGCCCGTGCGGATTTGGACACCAGCAAGATTGATTTGGTATTGGCAGACGGTAATGAAAACGGCACAAAAAGCCGCCACCTAAATTCACGCCGCGCGCCCGGCAAAACCGAAAGTAATCAATCAGCCGCAGCCGAAAAAGTCAAAACGCGCAGTAAAAAACTGTCGGCAAAGGAAATTGACGAGCAAATGGCTGCCGCCAAGCAAAAAACTTCACGCCATAAAACGGATGAACACAAGCAAGCGGCCAAATCAAAGGCAGCAAAAAGCAAAAAATCATCTAAAAATAAAGGCGTTAAAATCAAAGTAAAAAACAGCGGCGAGCCTTCCGGCAAACGCAAAGGCCGCAGCAAAGCTAAATCTTAAATTAGAGAGCCAAAGGCCGTCTGAAAGTTTATTTTCAGACGGCCTTTGTCTTATTACTGCTTGCTAAAACTGAAGTTTTTTACATAGCGCAAAAAACCATTGCTTCAATGGTGTTATACTGTAATAGGAATAAATAGTCGGCTTCAATAAAAATCCAACCACGCCGACACATAACAAAACACACTGTGAGGTCATATCATGTCACCACGTCCCGTTACCATTACGTCCTACAATATGCACAAAGGTATGTCGGCACTCAACCGAAAATACCAGCTCGACATCATGGGAGATGCCTTACAATCGCTCAATTCAGATGTATTGTTTCTTCAAGAAGTGCAAGGTATGCACGCCAACCGCAGCAGCAAAATTCTCGAATACCCGAGCGAACCGCATTATGATGTGCTGGGTAACCATCTCTCCTTCAACCGCAGCTATGGCAAAAATGCCATCTATCCGCAACGCCACCACGGTAATGCCATCCTCAGCCATCTACCGCTTGAAACCCGCAATAATCTGAATATTACAGTCAATAAACACGAGCAGCGCGGCATGTTGCATTGCGAAGTATTGCCGGAAGGCTGGGATGTTCCTTTAGTGTGTTTGTGCGCCCACCTGAATTTGCGTGAACCTGACCGCGCCAAGCAATATCAGACGATTTTTGAATACGTCAGCCAACACATCGATACCCAAAGCCCATTGATTATTGCCGGCGACTTCAACGATTGGCGCTACAAATCAGCCATTTCTTTTGGTAAGGCGCTCAACTTAGATGAAGTGTTTCTCGACAGTAACGGCAAACGCCCGAAAACTTTCCCTTCGCGTATGCCGCTGTTGAGCCTTGATCGGGTTTACACGCGTAATTTGGACATCATGGATACTAAAATTCACAACAGCCGCAACTGGCAAATGCTTTCCGACCATCTGCCTTTGAGCGTCAAAGTAAAACCGAAATTACCTTAAACTAAAGCAGTTTTCAACAGGCCGTCTGAAAGATGGGCAGCTATTTACCCTAGGCAAAAATTCTTTCAGACGGCCTGAATTGCTGATAAGATAAGCATCATTCAAGATTTAATAGAAAAGGCGAAGATGATGGATATCGAACACGATTACCTCAGCCGGATGCCGTTTCATATCGTATTCATCGATCCGCTGCACACTGATTTCAAAAGTAGCGCCCGGAAGTTAAATGAATACATCCACCGCAACCCGCTCGCCCATGCCCGTTTACACCAGCCGAAGTTTGCCGCTAAAATTCTTGAAATGGCCGCTTTCCGCAACAATATGCGCGTAGTGATACGTAAAGCCGATGCCCAAGTGAAGCATGATTTGCACTATCTCATCCGCAACGGCGTGTTTACCACCGATGAAAAAATGTGGTTGTTTATTAATGACCCCGATAATTTGGCAATGGTAAAAAATTAGGCTGTCTGAAATATAAAACGAGTAAATACAAAAGGTTAATAATGCTACTCTTTATTGACAACTACGATAGCTTCACCTATAACATCGTGCAATATTTTGCCGAACTAGGCCAAGCAGTCGTCGTGCGCCGTAATGACGACATTACTTTAGAAGAAATCGCCGCACTCAATCCGCAATACTTGATTATCGGCCCCGGTCCTTGTTCTCCGAAAAAAGCGGGCATTTCCGTGGCGGCCATGCGGCATTTTGCCGGTAAGCTGCCGATTATGGGTGTATGTCTCGGTCATCAAACCATAGGCGAAGCATTCGGCGGCAATGTGGTGCGTGCGCAAACCTTAATGCATGGTAAGGTCTCGCCGGTTCACCATACCAATAAAGGTATGTTTAAAGATTTGCCAAATCCTGTAACCTGCACACGCTATCACAGCCTAGTCATCGACCGCCATACCCTGCCCGACTGCCTTGAAGTTACTGCATGGACGGATGACCAAGAAATCATGGGCGTACGCCACAAACAATATGCTATCGAAGGCGTACAATTCCATCCCGAAGCTTTGTTGACCGAGTATGGCCATGAAATGCTGCACAATTTTTTGGAAGAATTCAAAGATTTCTGCGATCAAGCTGATTGAAACAAAAAATTGAATTCCAATGAACTAACCGCCATGACAGCGGTCTGTATGTTCATACAATAAATGCCGTCTGAATCTGTTTATCCCCCAAATATGTTCAGGCGGTTTCATAATATACTCTCTTTACATGTCGAAAACCCTTTCGGCACAACACATTCGACAATACGCCTGCTCAATATCTATTCCACAAACCACCGTAGATTTCAAATTTGCCTTGGCGGCCGCGCTGTTTATTTTCCGGCCAAACAAGTCCTGCAAAGATTCCTCTTTGCGCTACCGGCAAATCCATAATTTATGGCAAAACAATACAATAAGGATATTGCTGCGTCATGCCTACCCCATCTTATCCCAGCCGCCAAGTGCTTTTCTATTCACTCATCTGCGGTTTCGGCGTATCATTGCTCGTTATCGAAGCCAATTGGCAGATTCTCAGGTGGGCCGAGCGGCAAGACGGCTATCATCATCCGCCAACCGGTATATCCGCCCATCTTTTTGAAATTCTGCTGTATGCCACACTGACCTGCCTGCCCTTGGTTTTGCTTACCGTCGCGATTTGCGTGGCCAAACGGGTTTACCGCAACAAACGCGGCGGGTATATTATCGGCTTTTTCGCTACGGCCGTTTTCTTGGCCATTGTGATTGGCGCATGGCTGTTTAAAATGATTACCCACTACATGGAAGCGCATACTATCTGGCTGCCGCCCTCCGATTTTGCGTCTGCATTGGCTTATATTTGGTTATGGTTTTGTATAAGTGCCGTCATGCTGTGCGCTTGGCTGGCAGGCGCACCGCCCAAACCCGAACCCGGCCTCAAAGAAAGTGCATAGCATTTGTTTATTACCGAAGGAAAACACATGATTACGCCGCAACAGGCAATTGAACGCCTAATCAGCAACAACGAGCTTTTTTACGATGAAATGACCGATTTGATGAGACAGATCATGAGCGGCCAAGTGCAGCCGGAGCAAATCGCCGCCATTATGACGGGCTTACGCATCAAAGTAGAAACCGTTTCTGAAATTACAGCTGCCGCAGCAGTGATGCGTGAATTTTCCACCAAAGTAGCGGTTAGCCATGCCGATAATCTGGTTGATATTGTCGGCACTGGCGGCGACGGTGCGAAAACCTTCAATATTTCCACTACGGCCATGTTTGTTGCTGCCGCAGCCGGTGCCAAAGTCGCGAAGCACGGCGGCCGATCGGTATCGTCTTCCTGCGGCGCGGCCGATGTGATGGAGCAAATGGGCGCGGTATTGAATGTTACGCCCGAGCAAGTCGCCCAAAGCATAGAGCAAACCGGCTTAGGTTTTATGTTTGCGCAAAACCATCACAGCGCCATGCGCCATGTTGCGCCGGTGCGCCGCTCACTGGGTTTCCGCAGCATTTTTAACATTCTGGGGCCGTTAACCAACCCGGCGGGGGCGCCCAACCAGCTGTTAGGCGTATTCCACATTGATTTATGCGGCATTCTCTCGCGCGTGTTGCAGCAATTGGGGTCGAAACATGTGTTGGTGGTGTGCGGTGAAGGCGGTTTGGACGAAATCACCCTCACCGGCAACACCCGCATCGCGGAATTAAAAGACGGTACCATCCGCGAATACGACATCAACCCACAAGATTTCGGTATAGAACTGCGCCGCAACCTTGACGATATCCGCGTGGAAAACAGCGAAGAATCACTGCAGAAAATGGATGCCGTTTTAAACGGCGAACACGGTGCCGCACGTGATATCGTAGTGCTCAATGCCGCCGCCGCCCTGTATGCGGGCAATGTGGTGGACTCTTTGGCTGCCGGTGTCACCGCCGCACAAGAAGCGATTGATTCGGGTAAAGCCAAGGCCAAGAAAGCAGAATTTATCGAATTTAGCCGACAGTTTGATGCATAAACATTTTTCATTCAGAGGCCGTCTGAAACATCGGCTTCAGACGGCCTTTTTGTGTTTAAAGAAATCACCCCTTTATAAACATATATAACAAAATCATCTTTGCAATAAACAAACCATTCTTTCCCTTTTTCCGACAGCTTCTATAAAGTTCGCCCATAATCACTACTCTGTTATCAAGCCATGTTATTACTGAAAACCCCCAGCGTCTTACCGGGCTTTAAAATCAGCTTAGGGTTGACCGTGTTGTGTTTGTCGCTTTTGGTCGTGTTGCCGTTTGTCATGATGGCCGCCAAAGCCGGCGAAATTGGTTGGACGGCTTTTTGGCAAACAATTGCCGAACCCAACGTTCTGGCAGCGGTATGGTTGAGCCTGAAAATGTCGTTTTATGCCATGCTGACTAATATTGTGTTCGGCACTTTAGTCGCGTGGGTGTTGGTGCGCTATGAGTTTCCGGGAAAAAATCTGGCTAATGCACTGGTGGACTTACCTTTCGCCCTGCCTACTGCCGTCACCGGTATTGCCTTGGCCACTTTATACGCGCCGAATGGCTGGATCGGACAATGGTTCGCGCCTTTGGGCATCAAAATTGCTTTTACGCCCATCGGCATTTGGATTGCGTTAGTGGTGGTAAGCCTGCCGTTTATTGTGCGTGCGGTGCAGCCGGTACTGGAAGAATTATCGGGCGAATACGAAGAAGCCGCGGCTACTTTAGGCGCAAACCGGTTCACCACTTTCCGCCGCGTATTGCTGCCGGAAATCATGCCGGCTTTGATTACCGGCGCAGGCATGATGTTTGCCCGCGCGACCGGCGAATACGGTTCGGTGATTTTTATTGCAGGTAATATTCCGATGGTTTCCGAGATTTTGCCGCTGATTATTACCGGAAAATTGGAGCAGTTTGATGTGCAGGGGGCATCAGCGGTGGCGCTGTTTATGCTGATGATTTCGTTTGCGATCTTGTTTGCTTTAAACGTGACTCAATGGGCATTGAGCAAACGGGCGGGTGCCAAAGCCTGATGGTGTAGAAAATCCTAGCGTTGTTTACACTTTTTCTTTTTTGCTTGAAGACCCATTTTGGGATTTTTGAGTGTTGTCAAGAATGCCGAAAGGCACGGCAACGCCGCATGGTTCTTAATAATGCTCAAAAATCCTAAAACAATCATTTAGGTAAAAAATAAAAGCTGTTTTGCATAAAAAGTGTAAACAACCCGACAATTTCCTACATGATAGGCCGTCTGAAAATTTTAGAACCGAAAAAAGACATTCATTATGCAAACCCATTCTTCCAATCCAAACCTGACCGAACCGCGCTGGCTGCGTTTGATCCTAACCGCGATTGCATTACTGTTTCTACTGGTGATGCTGGTTGTGCCGCTGGTGGCCGTGTTCTACGAAGCCTTAAAAGGCGGCTGGGGTTTGTATGTGCAATCCGTTACCGATCCCGAAGCATGGTCGGCCATTCGATTAACCTTGATTACCGCTGCTATTGTGGTGCCGGCGAATGCCGTATTGGGTATTGCTATGGCTTGGTTACTCACGCGCTTTGATTTTCGTGGCAAACAATTGCTGACCACCCTACTTGATTTGCCGTTTTCCGTATCACCCGTGGTGGCCGGCTTGATGTTCGTGTTACTGTTCGGCGCGCATACCGCTTTCGGCGGCTGGCTCGAAGCGCAGGGCATACAGATTATCTTCGCCATTCCGGGCATTATCTTGGCCACGCTGTTTGTTACCTTTCCTTTTGTGGCCCGCGAACTGATTCCGCTGATGCAGGCGCAGGGCGACAGCGAAGAGCAGGCCGCGCTGATTTTGGGCGCAAGCGGCTGGCAGATGTTTTGGCGCGTTACCCTGCCCAATATCAAATGGGCGCTGCTCTACGGCATCATTCTCACTAACGCGCGCGCTATGGGCGAATTTGGTGCCGTCAGCGTGGTGTCCGGCCATATTCGCGGCGAGACCAACACCATTCCGCTGTTGGTGGAAATCTTTTACAACGAATACAGCTTTACCGGCGCCTTTGCCCTATCCGGCGTATTGGCCTTATTAGCCCTAGCCACCCTAGCCTTACAAAACTTTATTACCAAAATGCAAGAGAAAAAACTCGCCGCAGCGGAGAGAAACGCATGAGCATCACCATTGAAAATTTAAACAAACATTTCGGCAATTTTCACGCACTGAAAAACATCAATCTAAACGTACCGACCGGTAAACTGGTTTCGCTACTCGGCCCATCCGGCTGCGGCAAGACGACGCTGTTGCGCATTATTGCCGGCTTAGAAACTTCCGACAACGGCAGAATTCTGTTCGACGGACAAGACGTGACAGACAAGCATGTTCGTGACCGCAAAGTCGGCTTTGTATTCCAACATTACGCTTTGTTCCGCCACATGAACGTGTTCGACAACGTGGCTTTCGGCTTGACCGTATTGCCGAAAAGCAAGCGCCCGAGCAAAGAAAAAATCCGCGCCAAAGTAGAAGAATTATTGGGTTTGGTGCAGCTTTCGCATTTGGCCAAATCTTATCCGCACCAGCTTTCAGGCGGCCAGCGCCAACGCATCGCCCTTGCCCGCGCCTTGGCGGTAGAACCCAAATTACTGCTGCTGGACGAACCATTCGGCGCGCTCGATGCCAAGGTTCGCAAAGAATTGCGCACATGGCTGCGCGACATTCACCATAATCTCGGCGTGACCAGCATTCTCGTCACCCACGACCAAGAAGAAGCTTTGGAAGTGTCCGACGAAATCGTGGTAATGAACCACGGTCATATCGAACAAACCGGTAGCGCAGACCACATTTACCGCCAACCGGAAAATGCGTTTGTCACCGAGTTTTTGGGCGAAACCGATGCCTTTGAAGGCCGCATCGAAAAAGGCGTGTGGCATTACGGCAGCTACCAATGGCCGCTCGACCGCCAATACAAATGGCAGGAACAATTGGCCATCGGCTACATCCGTCCGCACGAATGGCAAATCGCCCAAGCCGGACAAACGCCGATGCTGACCGCCGCGGTTGAAAAAATCCACGCTGTCGGCGCATTGACCCATGTCACCGTCAAACACGACAAACGCGATGTACACATCACCCTAGCCGGCAGCGATGCCACCCGTCTGGCCTTATCCGTGGGCAAAGAGTTGGCTTTAGTGCCGAAACAAATCTACATCTTTTCGCAAAACGAATTAATCGAATATTCGATTTGATTGCGATGATTAAAGGCCGTCTGAAAATATCGTTTTCAGACGGCCTTTTGTCTTGAAAATCGTTAACAATCGGCGCATAATCAAATGCTCGTTTTTGTAAAAATAGCCAACCCATTTCGATAAAGGAAGCCGCCATGAGCAACTATCTCACCCCCAATTTCTCATTCGCCCCCATGATTCCCGAGCGTGCTTCGGGCAGTCGCGTGTGGGATACCGAAGGGTGTGAGCTGATTGATTTATCGGGCGGCATCGCCGTAAATGCCTTGGGCCACAGCCATCCCGAGCTAATTGATGCCCTGAACCGGCAAGCGCAAAAGGTGTGGCACATTTCCAATATCTACACCACTCAGCCTGCGCAAGATTTAGCCCGCCGCTTGGTGGAACACAGCTTTGGCGACAAAGTATTTTTCTGTAATTCAGGCGCCGAAGCCAACGAAGCTGCGCTTAAACTTGCCCGTAAATATGGCCGCGACCATTTCGGCGAACACAAAACCGAAATCATTGCCTGCATCAACAGCTTCCACGGCCGCACATTGTTTACCGTATCCGTCGGCGGCCAAGCGAAATACAGCCAAGATTACGCGCCGTTGCCGCCAGGCATCAGCCACGTTGCCTTTAACGACATCGCCGCGCTCGAAGCCGCCATCAGTGATAAAACCTGCGCCGTGATTATCGAGCCGGTTCAAGGCGAAAGCGGCATTTTGCCTGCCACACAAGAATATCTTGAAGCTGCCCGCCGCCTGTGCGACCAATATAATGCCTTGCTGATTTTTGATGAAGTGCAAACCGGCGTCGGCCACACCGGCAAACTGTTTGCCTACGAGCATTACGGCGTCAAACCCGACATCATGAGTTTGGCCAAAGCACTAGGTTGCGGCTTCCCGATTGGCGCGATTGTCACCACTGATGCCATTGCCCCAACCTTCGGCCCCGGCACGCATGGCTCTACATTTGGCGGTAATCCGTTAGCCTGCGCCGTCGCCAACCGCGCATTCGACATCATCAACACCCCTGAAACCTTAAGCCATGTACAAACCCAAGGCGAAAAACTTCAGACGGCCTTACAACAAATCGGCGAGCGCACCGGCGTATTCAAACAAGTCCGCGGCATGGGCTTACTGCTCGGCGCGGTGATGGCCGACCAATACGAAAACCGCGCCGGCGAAATCTTCAACGCCGCCCTGAAACACGGCCTGATGGTATTAGTGGCCGGACCCAATGTCGTGCGCTTCGCACCAAGCTTGCTACTGAATAATGAAGATTTACAAGAAGGCATGCAACGCTTGGAAGTCGCGATTAATGAGTGGTTGGCTGCTTAACCTTTAGGCTTATCCGCAATTAAAAGGCCGTCTGAAACCAATATTTCAGACGGCCGAGACCTTTTAATTCCGTGTTTATCAAACTACCGTTACCTCACGATTGCGGTACACTCCAATCGCTGTTGGTCAAATCATAGATTTTCTGAATTTCTTTCAGAATATTGTCAAAATCGATATTCAAATCTTTCAGACGGCCTGTACGGATATCAAATACCCAGCCGTGCACCACCGGAAATTTTTCTTTCAAATAACGTTTCTGCACACCTGCGCTTTTGATGACATTGATGCATTGCTCTTGCACGTTTAATTCGACTAAACGGTCGTAACGCGCTTGCTCGTCTTCAATCGCGTCCAGTTCTTCCCGGTGCAGGCGGTACACGTCGCGGATACAGCGCAACCAAGGATTGAGCATGCCGTAATCTTTGGCCTGCATAGCGGATTTTACGCCGCCGCATTCGTAGTGGCCGCACACGACAATGTGTTTCACGTTCAGATGGTAAACCGCATAATTGATGACCGAAGCTACATTAATATCAATGGCATTGACCATATTGGCAATATTGCGGTGCACGAAAACTTCGCCCGGCTGCATGCCCATCATATCTTCAGCGGTCACGCGGCTGTCAGAGCAGCCGATGTAGAGATAATCCGGTGTTTGGTTGATGGAGAGCTTATCGAAAAAATGCGGGTCGTTGCGCAATTGCTCTTCGGCCCATTGACGGTTGTGTTCAAAAATATCTTGTTTGGTTTTAGACATGCTATTTTCCCGGAAACAGATTCATACGGAGTCTAGGCTGATTTGCCCGATTAGACAAGCCCGAAGGCAGGAAAAGGCCGTCTGAAAGTCGCTCTACCGCCGAAAGTAGCTATCACGGTCGGCTTTAAGTATCAACCGTTGTTCATGACAATTGAGCTATTTTACCATTGCGCCCATACAGAATCTTACACTCGCAAACATTGACCGCGTCAGTTGAAAAGACGACAATCAATCAACGAATAACGGTTTTAGGTAAAGGCCGTCTGAACAAGAAAACCATTATGACGCACAATGAATTGATCGCCACCCTGCCCAAAGCCGAGCTCCATGTCCATATCGAAGGTACCTTTGAGCCTGAATTGATGTTTGAAATCGCCCGTCGCAATCAGGTTGATATACCTTATACCAATGTCGATGACATTCGAGCCGCTTATAATTTTCATAATTTGCAGTCTTTTCTGGATATTTATTACGCCGGCGCGGCAGTTTTGCTGCATGAGCGTGATTTTTACGATTTGACCCGCGCCTATCTGTTGCGCTGCCGCAAAGACAATGTTACCCACACTGAAATATTTTTCGATCCGCAAACACATACCGAGCGCGACGTGGCATTTGAAACCGTAATTAACGGCATAGACCGCGCCTGCCGTGATGCCGCGCAGGAATGGGGCATTTCCAGCCGCCTGATTATGTGTTTTCTGCGTCATTTGTCGGAAGAATCGGCGTTTGAAACCTTAGACCGGGCTTTGCCGTTTCACGACAAAATCATCGGTGTGGGCTTGGATTCGAGTGAAGTCGGCCACCCGCCGTCTAAATTCGAACGTGTGTTTGCCAAAGCTCGCGAACACGGTTTTCTCGCCGTGGCGCATGCCGGTGAAGAAGGCCCGCCGCAATATGTGTATGAAGCCTTAGATTTGCTCAAGGTGGCGCGCATCGACCACGGCGTGCGCTCCGAAGAAGACTATGCCCTGATGCAGCGTTTGATTGATTTGCAAATGCCGCTGACGGTCTGCCCGTTGAGTAACCTGAAATTGAGCGTCGTCAATCATCTGAGCGCACACAATCTGCACCGTATGCTGCAACGCGGTGTGTTGGTGACGGTAAATTCAGACGACCCTGCCTACTTCGGCGGCTATGTGAATCAAAATTTTATAGAATTAGCCGAGGCTTTGGATTTGAGCAATGAAGACATCCGCATGCTGTGCAAAAATTCGTTCAAGGCCTCGTTTATCAGTGATGCGGAAAAAGAAGCATGGTATCGCCGCATCGACGAAATCCATTAACCGTAGGACTTAACTTAACAGAAAGGAATCAATATGGCTCAAGTAACCTTTAAAGGCGATCCGTAGAAGTGGGCGGCACCCTGCCCCAAGTCGGCCAAACCGCCCCTGCATTTACCTTGGTGGCCACCGATTTATCCGAAAAAAGTCTGTCGGATTTTGCCGGTAAGCGCAAAGTGCTGAATATTTTCCCGAGTATCGACACAGGCGTGTGCTCAAAATCGGTACGCGAATTCAACGAGCGCGCCACCGGCTTGGACAACACCGTTGTTTTGTGTATTTCTGCCGATTTGCCGTTTGCCTTGGCGCGTTTCTGCGGTGCCGAAGGCATTGAAAATGTGACCTCGCTTTCGACTTTCCGCTGCAAAAACTTCAAGCAAGACTACGGTACTGAAATTCAGTCTTCACCGCTCAAAGGCTTAAACGCCCGAGCGGTTGTGGTGTTGGACGAAAATGACCAGGTATTATACAGCGAATTGGTGCCTGAAATCGGTGAAGAACCGAATTACGATGCGGCTTTGGCTGTCTTGTAAACACCGGTAACAATCAAGGCCGTCTGAAAGTTGAATTTCAGACGGCTTTTTCATGCAAACTATTTTAGCCTTCCAATACGCTGGCTGAAGCGGCTTCTGCCTTCACTTTGGCGATAGCGGCTTCACGCGCGGCTTCATCGGGAAGCAATGGGCTGGTACCGATGATTTGACCGTTGGTCGCTTTGAGATTAAAGTAAAATTTACCGTTGTTACTTTCCTTTAACTCATAGCGTGCATTTTCGGCAGAATTTTTACGAATCGACTCAATGCCGTTTTGCGCAGACGATTTGCTGTTGTACTGCTCGCTTTTCAATAAGGTCTTATCATCACCGTCGAGCAGGCTGAAGCTGAAATGACCGTCGTCGCTCTTGCGTAATTCAAATGCTGCCATGGTTACACTCCTTTTCGCTTGGTTATGCCGCTTCCTGACATAGGGGGCGGAAAATGAAAGATATTCCTAATAATATAAAAATAGCTTGCAATTGTGTCAATCAAATATATACAAACTTGATGGATATTATGCAAACACGCTGATTTTGTGATGATAAAAATCAGGCCGTCTGAAATTATATGGTTCAGACGGCCTTTGGTTCTCAATAATCCACTTTAATTGCGGGTGGTGCTTGAGCTGCTTCGGTTTGGTGGTTCAGCGGCATCAGGTCTAATTTATCCATCAGCAGCCGGTCGCCGTCTTCATCAGGATTATCAGTGGTTAGTAGCTTGCCGCCGTAGAAAATCGAATTGGCTCCGGCCAAAAAACACATGGCTTGGGTCGATTCGCTCATGCCTGTGCGCCCTGCACTCAAGCGCACAAAGCTTTTCGGCATGGTAATGCGCGCTACGGCGATGGTGCGCACAAATTCCGTCCAATCCAAATCTTGGACACCGGCTAAAGGTGTACCTTCGACTTTGACCAACTGATTAATCGGTACACTTTCCGGCTGCGGGTCGAGATTGGCCAAGCTGGCAATCAATCCGGCGCGTTCGGCGCGGGTTTCGTTCATGCCGACAATGCCGCCGCAGCACACTTTCAAACCGGCATGGCGCACTTTGCCCAAAGTATCCATGCGGTCTTCGTGTTGGCGCGTGTGGATGATGTCGTTGTAGCGCTCGGGATCGGTATCAAGATTATGGTTGTAGTAATCCAATCCGGCTTCTTTCAAATCTTCGGCCATGCCGTCTTCAAGCATACCGAATGTGCCGCAGGTTTCCAGACCCAAGGCTTTCACGGCTTTGATGATTTCGGACACGGTTTCCACATCTTTCGGCTTCGGCCCACGCCACGCCGCGCCCATGCAGAAACGGCTGGCACCGCGTGCTTGCGCTATTTTGGCTTTGGCGACGATTTCATCGACATCCATCATCTGCGCTTTGCCCAAATCGGTATGGTGATGCGCCGATTGCGGACAATATGCACAATCTTCGGGGCAGCCGCCGGTTTTAATGGAAAGTAAGGTGGAAAGCTGGATTTCACGCGGATTGAATTGTTGGCGGTGGATTTCGGCAGCCTGATAAACCAAGTCTAAAAACGGCAAGGCAAACAAAGCTTCTACATCACATTTTTTCCAATAACGCGCAGTCGGATGCGGCTTGCGCTCGGTTTGGCGGCGCAAGGCTACAGGAGAGAGGGTCATGTTGTGTTCTTTCTGGTTTCACAGCGGCGCAATGACGCTGATGGCTTGACTGTCGGCACAATGACGACAGCGGCGGATAAAGGCCGTCTGAAACGCAAGCATATCTTTATGCCCTTATTTAGGCTATGATTTCAGACGGCGCGGAAAGTGTAACCTGTTTAAAAAACCACTGCAAAGGATTTTTTTATGAGTGCATTCAAATTAGCGATTTTCGATTGCGACGGTGTCTTGGTCGACAGCGAACGCATTACCTGCGAAGTATTGACACAATGTCTGGCCGAACTCGGCTTGGTGATGGACAGCCAAGAAGTCTGGCGTTTGTTCGTCGGCAAATCCATTCCCAAAAGCATGGAGATGATCGGCGAAATGCTGGGCGAAAGGCCGTCTGAAAGCATGTGGCAGGACTTTGCCAAGCGTGCCAATGCTGAGTTGAAAGAAAAAGTCAAAGCGGTAAAAAACATCGAAGCCACACTTGATGCGCTTGAAATTCCTTATTGCGTGGCTTCTAACGGCGATTTTGACAAGATGAATACCACGCTTGGCGCTACCGGCCTGCTGCCGCGTTTTCAAGGCAAAATGTTCAGCGCCACGCAGGTCAAAACAGGCAAGCCCGCGCCTGATTTGTTTCTGCTCGCTGCCGAAACCATGGGCTACGTGCCGCCAGATTGTGTGGTGATTGAAGACAGCCCCACCGGCGTCACCGCCGCACTTGCTGCCGGCATGACACCGTTTGGCTATGCCTGCTGGGCACCGCGCGAAACCTTGCAGAAAGCCGGCGCGCAGGTTTTGTTTGACGATATGGCGCAATTACCGCAATTGATTCGGGATTATTCTTAGTCAAAATAAAAGGTCTCAGGCCGTCTGAAAAAACTATTTTCAGACAGCCCGGAATCAATAATCAGCTTTTTGCTTGCTCAATCAAATAGGCCACCAAACCCGGCACGCCTTCTGTCGCGCGTTTCGGAATCACTTCGATATTCGCGGCCACGTTCTGCGGATTCGGATCAACCAAATACAAATCGGCATGCGGCGGCGCGTAATGCACCAAAGAAGCCGCCGGATACACTTGCATCGAGGTACCGACAATCACCACCACATCGGCATCGCGCATTTCTTCCACCGCGACATCAAACATGGGGACTTTTTCGCCGAAAAACACAATATGCGGCCACATCGCGCCACCGGTGCTACTCAAAGTTTCCGCAGTTTGCTCACCGGTAAACTCAATGATTTCATCGGGGTAATCAACGCTGCGTAATTTATTCAGTTCGCCATGCAGGTGCAGCACATTCTTGCTGCCGGCTCTTTCGTGCAGATTGTCGACGTTTTGCGTGATGATGTGCACGCGGTAATGTTCGGCCAAATCCAGTAGCGCTTTGTGTGCTGCATTCGGCTCGGCCTCATTGGCTTGGCGGCGGCGTTGGTTGTAGAAATCAATCACCAACTTCGGATTTTTCGCCAAGGCTTCGGGGGTACAGACATCGGTCACCTTATGTCCTTCCCACAAACCGCCCGCATCGCGGAAAGTCAATAAGCCGCTGTCGGCGCTGATACCCGCGCCTGTTAAGACCACACATTTTTTCATGTTGCCCCGTTCTGATTGAGGCCGTCTGAATGTGATCAATCCATTCAGGCGGCCTCTATAAATTACAACCTAAATTACAACAAACCTTGCGTTTCCAATGCCTTTTGCACACCTTCATCGGCTTCTACGCGCTGATAAAAGCCTTCAAGCTTATTCAAGTGGTTCAAATCGATATTAAATGCCTTCGCCCAACGCAGCAACACATACACGTACACATCGGCCATGCTTAATTCACCGATCAAGTAATCCTGGTTTTGCAGGGCTTCGTTAACCAAGCCGAAATAATCGCTCACTTGCAACATTGCACGTGCACGGATTTGCGCACCTTCGCCCTCGCCTTCGATAAAACGGTTGGGGTAGAACACATAAGCAAATGCCGAATGAAAATCGGCATTGGCAAACGCCAACCATTGACGCGCTTTAGCCTGTTGGCGCACACCACCTTTGCCAAACAGCTTGACTTCGGGATATTGCGTGTCAATGAAATCCAAAATCGCCATATTCTGCGTCAGCGTCCAATCACCGTCTTGCAAAACCGGGACAGAGCCTAAGGGATTCAAGGCCAAAAACTCCGGCGTTTTCAATTCATCATGCGCCATTTTCACCGCTTCAAAATCGGCTTTCACCCATTCCAAAGCCACGTGCGGTACCAATGAGCAAGCTCCCGGCATATAGTAAAGTTTTAACATGTTTATCCTTTTGTGTATTGTGAAGTTTGTGTGTTATGAAGTTATTGTCCGTGATTTCATTAAAACTGTCTGAAATCAGCATTTTATCAGAAACTTTCAGACGGCTTTAAGTTAATCGTCAGGGTGAAATCTGGCTGCCGCGCGCTCACGCGCAACCGTGTCTTTATCTTTTAAAGTTGTACCTAAGCCCAGCTTTTTTTCATAATCGGATGGCGGTGTATCATCGTCTTCCATTCCGAATGCGCTGGCGTTGACCCAAAGCGACAGCAGCCCGGCCGCCGCCGCTAAAAAACCGATAATATACCAAAACATATCTCTTTCCTTTCGCCATGCTCAACCAGCGCGGCTTTTTGTTATGTGGGATAACTGTATCATATTCCGAGAAAAGGATAAATTGTTCTTACTTAATACAATATTCAGCGGATTAAAGCGTTAAGAAACGAAAAGGCCGTCTGAAAACTATTTTTTCAGACGGCCTTAATCGCAATAAATCAACCGCCACATGCACCGCAGCAACCGCCTTCGCTGTGGCCGCCGCGTTTTTCTTGATTATCCAAAACCGGCAATTCCACTTCTTCTTTGGTTTCGGGTTGTTGATTCGGCAAATCGTTGACTTTGATTTTGTTTTCTTCGCTCATGGCTTCAATCTCGCTTTGGGGTTAAACTTCGGTCATCATAACATAACTTTTATATTCATCTTTTGACGCAACGCAAAAATAAAGACTGAGCCCTTTGCAAAATCCCCATCTTTGGTAGATTTCTTCGTTGTACGCTGCTCAAAAAATTGCCTATCTTTATGATATGTCTGCGCTTTCTGTGCTGCTCTAACTTTGAACTGTACCAAAGATGGGGATTTTGCAAAGGTTTCAGACCGTCTGTTTCAGACGGCCTCGTATATTTATCAACAATATTCGCAATCCAAAATGTCTTTGCGGATATTCTTCAGCAAGAATTCAGCAGCGCTGTCGGATTCGGTTTGAATGAACACAAATAATTTCGCCACCACTTTACCGATAAATACTTTCTTCAACGCACAGGCTTCGGCGATTTTGTAAGATGCCAAGAAATCGGCGATGTCTTGCGGCAGGCTTCTTTTATCCAGTTTCACCGACGTCAGGCGTTTGTCGCTGTTGAAGCGTTGCAGCAGGGTTTGCTCTTTATCGAGCTTGATGCCTGCTTCTTTTTCTTCAGCCGTGGCACGGTTAAATGCATCATAGATTTCGGCATACAGCATGTCGTTCGGCCCTTCAAAAATGGTAAACGGACGGAAATCGATGGCGATATTGCTGGCCACATGCCCGCTCTCAAAGCCTTTGGCGCCAAGTAATTTTTGCAGCTTTTGCGCGGCTTCGTAAGTGTATTCAGTCGCCAAGGTCTTGATGATATTGGCTTCCATCACTTGATGGCTCACCGGCTGGTCAGGTGACACGCAATTGCAGGTAAAGCCGTACAATACTTGCGACACTTCATAGCGGCGCTGAATTTCACGGCGCTCGAATTCGACAAACTTGATGTCGTTGCGCACATATTTTTGCGTGTTCGCAACGATATATTCCATGATGCCGTGCGTCATGCCGACCAATTGCAGACGGCTGCGGATGAAAATATTCTGAAACGCACGCAAACTGGCGGCATCACTATCTGAAAGTTTCACCACCAAATCGGCCGGGATAGTGCCGTCGATGCGGTTGATCGCATAACGCACCGCGCGCAAACCTTCCGACTTCAACACTTCGCAGCGGATGTATTCTTTCGGCACCAACAACAAATCGATGACTTTAGACAATTTGCCGTTTTTACGTTCTTTGGCCGCCACCAGCAGGAAATCGCTTTGCGAGTTGCCCTGCCAATATTTGGCCGCTTTAACGTAAACGGTTTCATCATCGGCGTATTCGTAAAATGACTGCATTTCACGTGCAATCGCCGCGCCGGAGGTTTCCGGTTCGGTCACGCCCAAGCCGCCGCCCTCACCTTTGAAAATCAAGTCTAAACCAAGCTTGATTTGCGATTCGCTGCCGAATTCTTGCAAAGGCTGCAATACCAGTGCGCCTTCTATGCCGGTACGCAAGGTTACCGGTACGCCGTAATGACCGGCCAAGCGCAATACTTCTTGAATTTCAAACTGATTATTTTTGCGGCCTCCGTGTTTTTCATCCAAAAACGGCAGCAGCAATCCGGCATTTTTCAATTCCAGCCATTTGTCTTCCGGCAGATATTGCATCAAGCACAATCCGCCGCCGAATACGCGCGCAAACGTTTCTTCGATATGTCGCAAAAAAGCAGCCGTATCCATGTTCACCGGCTGCAATGTAGATTCTGCAGATGTCATACAACCTCTTTTTTAGATGATGTGTTTTAGAGTTTATTTACTAATTTATATCACAATCGGCGACAATCGTCATGAAAAATTTTGGCAGCTATCATTGTGAAAAGCAATGATTCATCGGATTAAAGCGCCATTACAGGCCGTCTGAATGTCAGACGGGCAAACACAAATGCAATAGTTATTTCAACAGTCCTGTGCAATGCCGTCTGAAAAGTTTCAGACGGCATTGGGCGGCATGCGTATAATAACGGTCTCACACTTACTCACGGAATCCGTCATGGCAAAAGCACCGAAAACCGTTTACCAATGCACCGAATGCGGCGGCACATCGCCCAAATGGCAAGGCAAATGCCCGCATTGCGGCGAATGGAACACTTTGCAGGAAAGCTTGGCCGCGCCCGATCCGAAAAACGCACGCTTCCAATCGTGGGCGGCGGATACTTCGAGCATGCAGTCTTTATCTGCCGTCACTGCAACGGAAGTGCCGCGCAATCCGACCGGCATGGGCGAGCTTGACCGTGTACTGGGCGGCGGCTTGGTTGACGGCGCGGTGATTTTGTTGGGGGGCGACCCGGGCATCGGCAAATCAACCTTACTGTTGCAAACCATTGCCAAAATGGTGCAAACACGCAAGGTGTTGTATGTATCAGGCGAGGAATCGGCGCAACAGGTCGCCTTGCGTGCGCAGCGTTTGGATTTACCGACCGATGGTGTGAATCTGTTGGCCGAAATCCGCATGGAAGCGATTCAGACGGCCTTAAAACAGCATGAGCCGGAAGTGGTGGTGATTGACTCGATTCAAACCATGTATTCCGATCAAATCACTTCCGCACCCGGATCGGTGTCGCAAGTACGGGAATGTGCGGCGCAACTGACGCGCATGGCCAAGCAGATGGGCATCGCCATGATTTTGGTCGGCCACGTTACCAAAGACGGTGCGATTGCCGGTCCGCGCGTGTTGGAACACATGGTCGATACGGTACTGTATTTCGAAGGTGACCAGCATTCCAATTACCGCATGATTCGCACGATTAAAAACCGCTTCGGTGCGGCCAATGAGTTGGGGGTTTTTGCGATGACGGAAACCGGTTTGAAAGGAGTTTCAAATCCTTCGGCAATTTTTTTGGCGAGCTATCGAGATGATGTGCCGGGTTCGTGTGTATTGGTGACGCAGGAAGGCTCAAGGCCTTTGTTGGTGGAAATCCAAGCCTTGGTCGACGATGCCCACGGTTTCACGCCCAAACGCCTTACCGTCGGCCTCGAACAAAACCGCCTGTCCATGCTGTTGGCTGTGTTAAACCGCCACGGCGGCATCGCCTGTTTCGACCAAGATGTGTTCCTCAACGCTGTCGGCGGTGTGAAAATCGGCGAACCCGCAGCTGACTTGGCCGTGATTCTCGCCATGCTCTCCAGCTTCCGTAATCGCCCTTTACCGGAAAAAATGGTCGCCTTCGGCGAAATCGGTTTGAGCGGCGAAGTGCGCCCCGTTGCCCGCGGGCAGGAACGGCTCAAAGAAGCAGAGAAACTCGGCTTCAAACGTGCCATCGTGCCGAAAGCCAATATGCCGCGCAATGCAAAAGAATTTCCGAATTTGGAGATTTTCGGTGTAGCGAGTTTGCAGGAAGCGGTGGAGGTTTGCAGAAATGCAGACAATTAAGATTGAAGATTTTTTTTACAAACCGCCCTTGGCTAAATAGATTTCTGCTTGTCATGCTTTCAGTACCGGTAAAAATTGACGGTATCAGCGAAATCAGTTCAAATCAAGTTCAAATTAAGGTGGCATCTACGCACAAACACAGCTAAAACATTCCAATCCCTATGCCCGCCTCTCCTTCCAATTTTCAGACAGGCATTCCGCAATGATGACCGCAACCGCCAACAAACTGCTTTTCCTGCCCGGGGCATCTGGCAGCACCGAATTCTGGCAACCTGTCATCGACCGTCTGCCGCCGCCACCTGACTGCGTCATACAGGCTTATCCGGGATTTTGGGGTGAACCGCCGCAGCCGGATGTGAACAGTTTAGATGATTTAAGCCGTTGGATAGTCGGACAAATTCAGGAACCGGTCATTCCAGTGGCGCAATCAATGGGGGGCATTATCGCCGTGCAGGCCGCTTTGCAGAAACCGCATTTGGTGCAGGGGTTGGTATTGGCTGCCACTTCGGGCGGGATGGATATGCGGCGTTTTGCAGCGGCCGACTGGCGCACCGATTATCAGGTCGAAATGGCACAACTACCGCAATGGTTTGCCGACGCCCCACAGGATTTTATGCCCGACTTCGCCCGAATCCGCCAAAAAACCTTGCTGATTTGGGGAGGCAGCGATGCCATCAGTCCGCTGGCCGCAGGCAAATTCCTGCAACGCACCCTACCCGATGCGCAGCTGGCCGTGATACCGCAAGGCGGGCACGACATGGCCTTCAGCCATCCCGAGGAAGTGGCGCGACTGATTAGGCAATTTGTTTCGGCGCTGGCAGACGTTTGAACATGAGTGATAACATGCAATTGGTATAAAATTCCCAGCCCGATTCCCGTCCATGTAGGAAAATACAGAGGACTTGCGAAAATAACAGCGGATTGTCGTTTTCCGAGAATTTTCGTTTTTTGCAAATGTTTTTATCCATACCATACGCAAAGGCCGTCTGAAAGGCCAAACACCGCAGCTGCATTCCGACCAAGGTGTACTTTGCCGCACCGATGCTTATCGAACGAAACTGGCTGAGAAAGGGATGGTGCAAAGCATGTCGCGCAAAGGCACGTTGGGACAATGCACCGATGGAGAGTTTCTTCGGTACATTAAAAGAGAGCTTCTATCAGGAAGGTGCGCTGTCGGTGGCAGAATTGACTAGAGTGATAGATGATTGCATACGTTATTACAACCATGAACGGATTAGTTTAAACTTGAAAAAGCTGAGTTCTGTCGGCTACAGAACCCAGCTTGAAAAGGATGTTTAAGAAAGATTCTTAACTTGTCCAAGTATTGAGGGACAGTTCAAACGTTTCAGACGGCCTCATTCATTGATAATCGCTTATTCCGTAACCACCTTACGAATCAACTTCTCCGCGTTGGCCAACGTGTTTTCTACTTCAGCATAGTCGATTTTACTGTCCGCAATCAATGCGCGAGTATCATTAAACACCACTTTCACATGACCGTCGGCTTCCGTTACCAATACGCGCAGCGGCAATTGCAATGCAAATTCAGGATCCTTTACCATCAAAGGCGTACCGGCTTTCGGCGTACCAAACACAATCACTTTCGCCGGCTGCATATCCAAGCCGCTTTCTTTTGCCGCCGCTTGATGATCGATAACGGCAAACACATTCATGCCTTTTTCTTTGACTGCGCTTTGCAGGCGGTTAACGGTTTCGTCAAAAGTATACCGGCTGGCGGCTGAATGCGTTTTATTCGTCTGCGCGTCTTGTTGTATGGCTTGGGCTGGTTTAATGGCAGAGGTAGTACAAGCGGCAATTACCGTGGTAGCAAATACTGCAATAGCTAAAGTTTTTAATGATTTCATGAAATCTCCTTCTTATATTTTTAAATCAAGGCCGTCTGAAAATACTTTCTTTCAGACGGCCTCAATGATTATTTCAAACCTTTTTTCAATAAATCTTCATAGCCGCCATGATTGGTCACATTGGTGTAGCCTTCTTTTTTCAGCGCTTTCAAAGCGGCTTGGGCGCGGCGGCCACTGCGGCAATATAAATTAACCGGCGCATTTTTATCCGGACTGACTTGTTTGGTTTTGGCGGTGATTTCATTTACCGGAATATTAACCGCATTACGCAAATGACCTTGAGAAAATTCTTCCGGTGTCCGCACATCAATCCATACGCCTTTTGCTTTGGCAGGTTGTGCAGCAACTGCTTTTTCAGTCGGCTTGGCACCCACAGCATGCGCAGACAAAGGGGCAACCCATGCAACGGCAACAATTAACAACAGGATTTTTTGCATGGTTTCATCCTTAAAATAGTTTATGAAACGGTTTGAAATGATTTTGCACGATATTATTTTCAGACGGCCTTTGACTGCTCATTCGAATGGCAACTTTATTTAAGCTGATTTCAATTTCGCATTCACATCGCGCAATGCGGTGCGCAAGCCTTCTTCGATAACCGGATGATAGAAAGGCATATCCAACATTTGCGGAATGGTCATCTTCATTTGATGCGCCCACGCCAACAGATGCGCCAAGTGTTCGGCGGCAGGGCCAAAGATTTCTGTACCTAAGAATAATCCGGTACCTTGCTCGGCATAAACGCGCATATGGCCTTTGTTAACCAACATCACACGGCTGCGGCCTTGGTTTTTAAATGATACTTCACCGATGACAAATTGTTCTTCTGAGTATTTGGCAGAAACTTGTGTGTATTTCAAACCAATCGAAGCAATTTGCGGCGTGGTAAACACAACACCGATGGTGCTGCGGCGCAAGCCTTCTTCCAAATTCGGATAATGGCCGGCATTATCACCGGCGATTTTACCTTGATCAGAAGCTTCGTGCAGCAATGGTAATTGGTTAGACGCATCACCGGCGATGAAAATATTCGGAATGCTGGTTTGCATGGTCAACGGATCAGCAACCGGTACACCGCGGTCGTCCAATTTGATGTCCAAGTTTTCCAAACCAATGTTATCCACATTCGGGCGACGGCCAACAGCAGCCAACAGGTATTCTGCAGTGAATTCGCCACTTTCACCGTCTTGCTCCCATTTCACCACGACATTGCCGTCTTTATCCAATGCAGCTTCGGTTTGGGCATCCAAATGCAAGGTCATTTCTTCGCCAAATACGGCTTTGGCTTCTTCCAACACTACCGGATCAGAAATACCGCCCAAGTTGCCGCCCACGCCGAATACTTCGACTTTCACACCCAAGCGGTGCAAAGCTTGGCCCAATTCCAAACCAATCACGCCCGGACCGAATACTGCGACACTTTCCGGCAGTGTATCCCATGAAAATACATCGTCATTAATGATGACTTTATCGCCCAATGTTTGCCATTGCGGCAACATAACCGGACGTGACCCGGTGGCAATCACGATGGCTTTGGCTGTGATTTCGGTGTGGTCGTCAATTTGTACGGTATTGGCATCGATGAATTTAGCGGTGCCCATAATGCGTTTGTCGGCAGGCCATTCTTCTACGTCGCTCAACACGAAGCTGACGAAACGGTCACGCTCGGATTTGACGCGGTTCATCACTTCTTCGCCGTTAACCGTCACGCTGTCTTTATCCAAATGAATACCGAATGGATCGGTATGCAAAGCATGATGACGGGCTTCGGCAGCGGCAATCAATAATTTCGAAGGCATACAGCCGACGCGTGCGCAGGTTGTTCCATAGACGTGGCTTTCAACCAAGTAAACGCTGTCTGTGTGCAAACGGGCATTGCGGAACGCGCCCATACCGGCAGTACCGCCACCGATTACCACTACATCTGCTTGAATTTTTTTCATTGTTGATTCCTTTATGATTGCTGCCTAAAACTGTTCAAACGGCTTGATTGGTTTTTAAGAAATTCCGATTAAATTTAGTAATAACCGGCTTCCCTTGTAAATATAGAGTTATTCAGGTAATACCGCTATGTTCGGCATTACCTGAATAACTCTAACATTATTCAGGAAAGCAGCCCTAAGGCTGCTTTTCATCTTTTAGCGATTAATGATTAATCATGAATGATTAAAGAGCTGCCAAGTAAGCATCCAGCTCTTCGCTGCCGCCGATGTATTTGCCGCCGACAAATACTTGAGGAGCGGTCATCTTGCCGGTGATGGCGCGTACAGAAGTCACAGTTGCGTCTTTACCCAATACGATTTCTTCGTAAGACAAACCTTTGTCTTCCAGAGCTTTTTTAGCTTTAGCACAGAATTGGCAACCTGGTTTGGTGAAGATGGCGATGGATTCTTGAGATTTCCAGTCTGGTGCAATGTAGTTCAACATGGTATCAGCATCAGATACTTTGAACGGATCACCTGGTTCTTCCGGCTCGATGAACATTTTTTCTACTACGCCGTCGTTGACCAGCATAGAGTAGCGCCATGAACGTTTGCCAAAGCCTAAGTCGTTTTTATCAACCAACATGCCCATGCCTTCGGTAAATTCGCAGTTACCGTCAGGAATCATCACGATGTTGTCAGATTCTTCTTCAGCAGCCCAAGCGTTCATCACGAAAGTATCGTTTACAGAAACACAGCAAATTTCATCTACGCCGTTTTCTTTAAATGCTTTAGCTAATTCGTTGTAACGCGGCAAATGAGAAGAAGAACAAGTTGGGGTAAACGCACCAGGCAATGAGAATACCACTACTTTTTTCCCGGCAAACAATTCATCGGTAGATACGTCTTTCCAAGTGTCGCCAACGCGAGTGTGGAATACGACGCTAGGTACTTTTTGACCGGTACGATCTTGCAAAGCCATTTTAAGCTCCTTTTAGATTAGGGTTTAGTAAGGGTGTTGAAAATCCATAAGCACATTCTAAGCCACCGATTTCCATTTGTATAATTTATAGTTCAAATAATCTTAATAATTTAAAACTATAAATTATGTCATTGCTTCTAAAGCTGCAAATATAGGCCGTCTGAAAAATTTCAAGGTTTATTCAAAGCTATCTTTATCTGATTCAATAGTCTGCCGCACATAATTTTCCGCAATGTCTTTCAATTCATAACGGTCACTGTCCGGATATTCAGACGGCCTGTATAAAGGCGCAAAGTCTAATCGAATGCGGATTTTTTTCATAGAAATGATACGCCACAACGATGACACCAAGTTTACATCGGCATAGGAAGGTTCAATAGTGCGCCGCCCCAAACTGTCGTAATAGCGCAAAGCCACCACCTGAATCGGCGCACCGGCGTTAATGGCAGATTGGAACAAGGCTGCTTTAAAAGGCAAGACCTCTCTGCCTGAAGAAGTGCGCGCTTCGGGAAAAAAACTTACGCTTTGTCCGGAACGCAATGCCGCGCCTATCGCTTGATTAATCGGCTCAATGTCGCGGCGGGAATTACGGTTGATAAACACTGTGCCGGCATTTTTGCCCATTTTGCCCAATACCGGCCATTTGCCGATTTCCTGTTTGGCAATAAAACTGCTCGGGTACACCGCACTCATGGCAAAAATGTCCAACCAAGACACATGATTGGCCACAACTAAAGTACCGTTTACCGATTGTTGCTGCGGCGGAGTGCCTATTTCCAGTTCGATATCCAATGCATTCAGCGCGCCTTGGCCTAAAGCGAGCACTGCCTGATTGCGTTGTGCGGGATTATTACCATCAATATTGCTCAAGTTTTTAGCAGTTTGATAAAGCCACGCCGTCAAACGGGATAAGCGGCGCAGGCGTGTGGTAAATGAGGCTTTTGGAGAAGACATATTTTTCTTATATTCCATTTGTTTTCAGACAGCCGGAACTTTACCCGGCCTTATTTTTGGCAATGCAGACAATAAAAAGTACCGCGTTGGCTCAAAGTCTGCTTTTGAATCAATTGGCCGCATTGCAGACAAGGCTCGTTGTGTCTACCGTAAACAGCATATTCCTGCTGAAAATAACCGCTTTTACCATCACTATTGACGAAATCGCGCAAAGTGCTGCCACCGGTATCAATGGCACGTTGCAACACTGCTTTAACGGTTTCAACCAATAAGGCGCATTCTTTTTTAGTCACTTTATTAGCCGGGCGCTGTGGCAAAATGCCTGCTTTAAACAAGCTTTCGTTAGCATAAATATTGCCCACGCCCACCACAACGGTATTATCCATTAAAGCCAGTTTCACCGCACGCTTCAGCGGTTTTAATTTTTGATACAGATATTCGGCATTAAAATCATCAGACAAAGGTTCGGGGCCTAATTTTTCCAATAAAGGATGATGTTCGGCAATGCCTTCATACCATAAAAATGCGCCAAACCTGCGCGGATCATGATAACGAAGCAATGTGCCGTCTGAAAAACATATTTCAACGTGATCATGTTTATCATGCGTCTTTATGTGTTCGTCACCTGCCGTAAAAATCCGCAAGCTACCCGACATACCTAAATGAATCAGCAAAATACCGGTATCAAATTGAATGATTAAATATTTCGCGCGACGCTGGCAATCAAGTACAGTTTGCCCAGTCAAAATCTGCGCCAATTCAGGATGAATCGGCCAACGTAACTTAGGCTGGCACACCTCAACCGCTGATACGGTTTTCGTAGCAATGTGCGGGCTAATCCCGCGCAAGGTGGTTTCTACTTCAGGCAATTCCGGCATAATCGTTAAATAAGAATAATTTTACAAAGAAAGCGAAACAATAAAACCAACAACATTTATTTTAAAGGGTCAGCCCGTCTGAAAAAGGTAAAACTCTGCAAAATACCCTAATAACCCTCCGCGCGGGCAATCGTTAAAGCCACAGGCTGCTCTGCCAACTCTTCCTCAAGCTCAGGTAACGGCGTTACCCCTGCCATGCGCTTGACCAATACCAAACCATACACCGCTGCACACTGCGGCCACCAACGATCGCCCGCCTTTTCCAAAAATTGCCAAAATTTCAACGAAGATGCCTGCTCTACCGGCGGCACGTACACCATAAATTGCCCGTATTCGATTTCAAAACCCAAATCCTGAATCTGCTGCTTAAATTGCGACAAGGTAAAACAGTTCTCTTTCTGTGGCAAGCGTTTACCATCAAACCACTCGCGGCCACACCAAAGCGAATTCAAATTAAAGCCTGTCACAACCAGCTTGCCGCCATGCTTCAATACTCTGGCCGATTCAGCCAGCGCCAAAAGCGGCGAATCACTGTATTCATGGCTGTGTGGCAGCAGCAGCATATTCAAAGATTGGCTTTCCCAAGCCATTTCACTCGCGCTCATGCGTATATCATCGGGAACATAAATAAGCCGTTCAGACGGCCTCAACCAAGTTTGCCCGATTTGTACTGCCTGTTCATTTGCAGCAAGATGCACATGTTTTTGGAAAAACTTCCGCTCTTTTTGCGCAACATATTGTCCTATTACGGTTTGTTCAAACCAATTATTCATTTGCGCTCCTTGTCTTCAGACGGCCTCATTATAAATTCGGGTATCAATTTATACCATAATGTCAAGTTTTTACACTAACATCATAACCTTAATCAAAAAGTTGGCATTAAGGCCACAGTATCGACAAATACCAAGCTTATTAGCTTGACGTTCACAACATCAAACAGTAGTATCGAACTGACAAAATTTATTCTATCTTACTATTATTTTTGACTATGGCAAAACTGAAAACGATTGCTCTCACCATTTCCGGTATTTCCGCCGTTTCCGGCGCTACTTACGCACAAGCAGCCAGCAACGCTACTCCTAATCAAGTCGGTATGGCAATGATGCGTTTGAATTCCGCATTGCTCGACCAAGCCAAATCACAAACCTTCGGCTCCGGCAGCTTATGGGCTTCCCTGCGTAAAGACTTCCGCATGAGTGAAGTCAACACCGAATTGGTTCGTCACCATGAAGGTAAATTTGCGGCTGGCCGTGCTTATTTCGACCGAACCATCAATCGCAGCAAACCTTATATGTATCATATTGCCACTGAAGTTAAAAAGCGCAATATGCCTGCCGAAATCGCTCTGCTGCCTTTCATTGAAAGTGCGTATGTGACCAAAGCAAAATCACATGTCGGTGCTTCAGGTTTGTGGCAATTTATGCCGGCTACCGGCCGCCATTACGGTTTGGAAAAAACTGCATTATACGATGGACGCCATGACGTTTACGCCGCTACAAATGCCGCATTAAATTATTTGGAATATCTGCATGGTCTGTTCGGAGACTGGTCTTTGGCTTTGGCTGCCTATAACTGGGGTGAAGGTAATGTTGGCCGTGCGATTAACCGCGCACGTGCGCAAGGCTTGGAACCAACTTACGAAAACCTACGTATGCCGAACGAAACACGCAATTACGTGCCGAAATTATTGGCTGTGCGTAACATTGTTGCCAATCCGCAAGCTTACGGCATGAATGTCAGCGAAATCAGCAATCAGCCATATTTCAAAGCAGTTGACATTGACCGACCGATTGACCACAGCGCCATTACCCGTTTGGCTAACATTGGCGAAAGCGAATTTTTAGTATTGAATCCCGCGTTTAATGCACCGGTGTTCATTCCTAAACCCGACCGCAAATTATTATTACCGGCCAGCGCCGCTGAAACCTTTGAAAAAAACTACCGTAACGCCAAACCGGAAACTTTACTGTCTTGGGATGTATACACTTCCTTCAACAATACACGATTGAGCGATATCGCTGCGGAAACCGGCATGAGCGTGGCCGAAATCAAACGTTTAAACGGCATCAGCGGTCATTCACTGTCTGGCGGACGCAGCATTTTGGTGGCGAAAAACAGTTTAAGCAGTGACAATAACACGTCGATTAATTTCATTGACATCGACAATACGCCGGATACTTACCGTTCAAATATGCCTGAAATGGCACCGATTCAATTGGCCAGCAACGCCAAAGTAGCCGATACTTTTGCTGCCAATATCGTGACCCCGACTGCCAAATCAAGCAAATCGATTGATTTTGTCAGCCGAACACAGGCTGGATATGGTGCCACGCCTACTACTGAAGCTGTTATTGCCGCGGCTACACCACAACCGCCATCTGTTGAGCCTACCCCTGATCCGGTTGAAGTGATTGCCGCTATTGCACAAACCGAAACGGTTGTTGCAGAAGCGAAACCATCAGCTCCTGCACCAATGAGCTTGGCTTCAGGCTTAGTTGCCAACGCAGCAGACACGACAACTGAAAAAGCAGTTGAAATCGCCCTCAACGCTACACCGGAACCGGTTACAGCAGAAGTGGCTTTGACTGAGCCGTTGCCGCTGCCGACTCAAGGTCAGCAAGCTGAAGAGCCTAACCAAGATACTGATTCTTTGATGGCTTTGGTACAAGATTCTACTTCGCGCATTCAGGCCGCAGAAATTGTTCAAGAAACCGTTGACAAGCTGAATGAGCAAGAAAATGCAGCGAAAGCTCGCGCAACACGATTGGCTGAAAATAAAGCAAAACAGCAACAACGCGTTGCTACCCGTTTGGCGCGCGCTAAAACAGCCGAATCAACACAAACCGTTGCCGGCGGCATGCACCGCGTAGCTGAAGGTGATACTTTGTACAATATTTCGCAACGCTATAATTTGAGCGTAGCCGACTTGATTACCGCCAACAACATCAAAGGCAACAACATTCGTAAAGGCCAATTATTACGTGTTGCTGCTGCGAAGCCAAAAGCCAATGCAGCTAAAGTAAAAAGCGTAGCTTACACTGTGCGCAAAGGTGATACTTTGAACACCATCGCCAACCGGTTCGATGTAAATGTCAATGATATTCGCCGCTGGAACAAAAATACCCGTACTGTTACGCCCGGCCAACGTTTGAAATTACAAGGCAGTTAATACAAGAAAAAAGAACCGCAATGCGGTTCTTTTTTCTATTGTTTTGATCGCTACGGTAGATTATCTAATCGGTTATATAAAAAAAAGGAATGCAGAAAACCGCATTCCTTTTATTTTCAGACGGCCTTGAGCCAATTACCCGCATTTAGCTGCCGGACGGCTTGATTTACCGTAACCGCCTTTACCGCCAAAATCACCGCCTGCTTTACGTTTTCCTTTAAAATCCGAGCTGCTCTTTTTAAAGCCTTCTGATTTTTTAAAGCCTTCGCTGCGTGGTTTAAAACCGTCGTCACTGCGTTCGCTGCGGGTCTTTCCAGCAAAGCCACCTTCGCCGCGAGGTTTACCGCCTTTGCGATCACCAAATTTACGGTCACGATCACCGTAGCCGC
The DNA here is from genome assembly GCF_042658245.1 of Neisseria weixii. Lineage (NCBI taxonomy): Bacteria > Pseudomonadati > Pseudomonadota > Betaproteobacteria > Neisseriales > Neisseriaceae > Neisseria > Neisseria weixii. Next base: position 54,444 of record NZ_JBHSPY010000002.1, on the reverse strand, counting down.
CTTTGGTAAATCGGCCGCCGTTGCCTTTCGGTTTACCGCCGGTAGATTTGCGTTTGCGGGTCGGTTCCATGCCTTCCACGGTCACTTCATTCAATTTGCGGTCGATGTATTTTTCAATTTTGTGTACTTTAATGTATTCGTTCACTTCGGCAAACGTCACTGCAATACCAGTACGGCCCGCGCGGCCGGTACGTCCGATACGGTGTACATAATCTTCTGCCTGCTTCGGCAAATCGTAATTAATCACGTGTGTGATGGTCGGTACATCGATGCCACGCGCAGCCACATCGGTCGCCACCAAGATTTTACAACGGCCTTTGCGTAAATCCATTAAGGTACGGTTACGCCAGCCTTGTGGCATATCACCATGCAAACAGTTGGCGGCAAAACCTTTTTCATACAGCTCATCAGCCAAAACTTCGGTCATGGCTTTGGTTGAGGTAAAAATCACGCACTGATCGATATTGGCATCGCGCAAAATATGGTCGAGCAAGCGGTTTTTATGGCGCATATCGTCGCAATACAATAATTGTTCTTCGATTTTGCCTTGATCGTCAACACGTTCAACTTCAATCACTTCCGGGTTCTTGGTCAGTTTACGCGCCAATTTGCCGACAGCACCGTCCCAAGTTGCAGAGAACAACAAAGTTTGGCGGTCTTCCGGCGTGGCTTCAACGATGGTTTCGATGTCGTCGATGAAACCCATATCCAGCATACGGTCGGCTTCGTCCAGAATCAACACTTCCAAGCGGTCGAAATCGATTTTGCCACTGCTCATCAAGTCCATCAAACGTCCCGGCGTAGCTACCACCAAGTCAACCGGCTTGCTCAAAGCACGGGTTTGATAGCCGAAAGAGGCACCGCCAACAATACTGACCGTGCGGAACCAGCGCATGTTTTGCGCGTAAGTCAGCACATTTTTCTCTACTTGCGCGGCCAATTCACGAGTCGGAGTCAGCACCAAAGCGCGCGGTCCTTTACCGTTTTTTTCGCTGCGTTTGGTCAAGCGTTGCAAGGTTGGCAGTAAAAATGCGGCAGTTTTACCCGAGCCGGTTTGCGCCGAGGCCATGATGTCGCTGCCTTCCAAAGCCACCGGCACCGACTGCGCCTGAATCGGGGTTGGGGATTCGTAACCCACGCTTTGCAACGCAGACAAAATATTTTTATCGAGATTTAAATCAACAAATTTAATAGACATGACTATCCTAAAGACACAACAACAACTTCCGACTGAACATTTCAGACGGCCTGAAGCAAAGGATAAGTAACGGGAATAAGTTACAAGGTTGTCGCAAGCCCTTTGGCTTGTAAGTTAACATCGACAACAACCTGCAAATATGCGTGAAAGCAAAAAGATATAAGAAACACGGCAGAATACCGGTTAATAGGTTTGAAGACGATGGCTTCATAAAAAATAAAGACGAATGGCGGATAATATAGACTTCGCCATATTCGGTCAAGCACAAATACGTTAATTGGCGTAAAATAGCCATTTTATTCAGCAGGCCGTCTGAAAATGACCGACATCACACCATTCGCCAACCGCTTGGGCAAAAACATCAAACACCTGATGAAATGGGCCAAACGCAACCAAATCGAAGCCTGGCGCATCTACGACCGCGATATTCCGCAATTTCCCTTTGCCATCGATGTGTATGGCGACCACATCCATTTGCAGGAATACGACACCGGCTGGTTGATGCAGCCGGAAGAATATGAGGCATGGCTGGACGATGTTTTGGAAGCCGTTGGTTTTGTCACCGGCTTTGCGCCCGGGCAAATCCACCTCAAACGCCGTGAGCGCCAAAAAGGCACGCAGCAATATGAGAAAACCGGTAAATCCGGCGAAGATTTCATCATCAGCGAAAACGGACGCCGCTTCTGGGTCAATCTCGATAAATATCTAGATACAGGCCTCTTTCTTGACCACCGCAACACCCGCAAAAAAGTCGGTGACAGCGCGCAAGGCAAACGCTTTTCAAACCTGTTTTCCTATACCGGCAGCTTTACCGTATACGCCGCAACCGGCGGCGCCGTCAGCAGTGAAACCGTCGATTTATCCAATACTTATCTCGATTGGGCCAAACGCAATTTTGAATTAAACGGCATCAACTTGGCCACACACAAAATCGTACGCGCCGATGTGTTCCAATATTTGAAAAGCGCCGAAGCCGAAGGCAAAAAGTTTGACCTGATTGTGATGGATCCGCCGAGCTTTTCCAACAGCAAAAAAATGCTCGATATTCTCGACATCCAGCGCGACCAGATGACCTTAATCAACGGCGCCATGAAGCTGCTTGCTTCAGACGGCCTGATGTATTTTTCAAACAATTTACGCAGCTTTGAACTGAATCCCGAAGTCAGCGAAAAATACACCGTGAAAGATGTAAGCAAACAATCTGTTCCCGATGATTTCCGCAACAAAAAAATCCATCAATGTTGGGAAATACGCCATAAATAGTTAGACGGCTTGAAATCAAACAAGGCTGTCTGAAAAACAACTGATTAAACATAAGGAGACATGATGTCTGCACTCGAATTGATTTCACGCAATAAAATGTTCAACGGTCAGCAAGAGCGCTACCGCCACGCATCAAGTGTCAATCACTGCGACATGACTTTCAGCATTTATCTGCCGCCCCAAGTGCTGCAAGGCTACCGCGTGCCGGTGTTGTATTGGCTCTCAGGTTTGGCCTGCAACGATGAAAACTTTACCCAAAAGTCCGGCGCGCAACGCTGTGCTGCACAATGGGGCATTGCCTTGGTCATGCCTGACACTTCGCCCCGCGGCGACAACATGGCCGATGACGAAGGCTACGACTTGGGCAAAGGCGCAGGTTTCTATGTCAACGCCACGCAAGCGCCTTGGGCAGAACATTACCGCATGTACGACTATATAGTCGAAGAGCTGCCCGCTTTGATTGAAGCCAATTTTCCGGTCACCGCACAGCGCAGTATTTTCGGCCACAGCATGGGCGGCCACGGCGCATTGCAAATTGCCTTGAAAAATCCCGAGCGCTACGCTGCCGTTTCTGCCTTTGCACCGATTGTGAACCCGAGCGCAACACCGTGGGGGCAAAAAGCCTTCGCCGCCTATTTGGGCGATAATCCAACCGCATGGCAAGCCTACGACAGCACCGCCCTCGTTAAGACGGCCTCAAAAAAACTGCCTATTCTGATCGATCAAGGCGATGCCGACCAGTTCTATCCGAAAGAATTACAACCGGAAACCTTTGTCAACGCTGCCCGCGGTAATGGATTTAACGTTCAATTCAAACAACGCGAAGGATATGACCACAGCTATTTCTTCATTGCCAGCTTTATCGACAGCCACATCGAATTTCATGCCGAAGCATTGGGACTGTAATTATCCGCGTAGCTATTCACTGAGGCCGTCTGAAAATACACTTTATTTTTCAGACGGCTTTTCTGCGACTACATCTCATTTATATCAAATAATTACTATTATTTACATGACATCAATAATATCTATCCGTATTGTTCAGCATTTTAAGTAAAATATTGTAATTATTGATTTATTAGGATAACATTCTTTTGTATTTTAGTTGACTTAAATCAATAATAATTCTTATATTAATCGACAAAGCCCCTATTCCGAAATAAAGTTACATCATTATCCACGCTAAATTGAAGGAAAATAAAATGAGTACTCAGCGTAATGTCAATGGTAAAGTAATTTTATGGACAACCTTAATCGGTGGTTTCATTAGCTCTTTGGTGAAATGGGGCTCAGAAGTAAACATGCCGCCGCGTATGCCGGGCGAAATTTCGCCGCCGGGTGCCAATATCGATGCGTGGCTTGGCTGGTTGGGCTTAACCAGCATTCCTTGGATTACATGTTTCAAGGCAACAGCATTTTAGGCGCGGTGACGCTGTATCACTGGCTGTTTAGCTTTGTGTTCGCATTTGTTTATGTAGTCGGTTCGATGTATTGGTCGAAAATGCGTGCATGGTACGGCGCGTTATACGGCATCATCATCACCGTGGTTATGCATGGCGCTTTGATTCCGATGTTCGGCTTCCGCTATCCGGCTTACGCGCCTGAAGGCGTGAACGGTTGGCTGTGGAATCTGAACGCCGCCGAATTGTGGAGCGAATTCTTAGGTCATGTTTACTGGTCGGTTTCGATTGAGATTTGTATGATTGCTGTTTTGGCACACTTTGCCCGCCCGATTTACGGCGTATGGTGGAAAGATTAATAATTTAGTTTTGATGGTTTAAAGGCCGTCTGAAAAGCTGAACAGTTTTTCAGACGGCCTTTTGCTATAATCGCCATTCTGATTTTAAGTTTTTTACACGGAAAATTGCCATGTCCCGAATTGCCGCCCTGCCCGATCATCTTGTCAACCAAATTGCCGCCGGCGAAGTGGTTGAACGGCCTGCCAATGCGTTGAAAGAAATTGTTGAAAACAGTATTGATGCGGGTGCGACGGCGATTGATGTCGAGCTTTCCGGCGGCGGCATCCGCTTGATTCGTGTCACCGACAACGGCTCGGGTATCCACGCCGATGACATTGAATTGGCGCTACACCGCCATGCCACCAGTAAAATTAAGAGCTTAAATGATTTGGAACATGTCGCCAGCATGGGGTTTCGCGGCGAAGGTTTGGCCAGCATCGCTTCAGTATCGCGCCTGACCTTAACCAGCCGCCAAGCCGGCAGCGCACATGCCAACCAAGTGAAAGCGGAAGACGGCAAAATCAGCGAACCAAGCGCAGCGGCGCATCCTGTCGGTACCAGCATCGAAGTGGCCGAACTTTTCTTCAACACGCCCGCACGGCGCAAGTTTCTCAAATCGGAAAACACCGAATACGCCCATTGCGCCACCATGCTCGAGCGCTTGGCCTTGGCGCATCCGCACATCGCCTTTTCACTCAAGCGCGACGGTAAAAGCGTGTTCCATTATCCAACTCAAAGCCTGAATCAGCGTATTGAGGCGATTGTCGGCGATGATTTTCAGACGGCCTCGCTGGAAATCGGCAGCGGTAACGGCGCTTTGCGTTTATACGGCGCGATTGCCAAACCGACTTTTGCCAAGGGCAAAACCGACAAACAATATTGCTTCGTCAATCACCGTTTTGTGAAAGACAAAGTCATCATGCACGCGGTAAAACAGGCTTACCGCGATGTATTGCACAATGCGCTCACCCCGGCCTTTGTGCTGTTTCTCGATTTGCCGCCGGAAGCGGTCGATGTCAACGTGCATCCGACCAAAACCGAAATCCGTTTCCGCGACAGCCAGCAGGTGCACCAATTGGTTTTCCACACGCTCAACAAAGCCTTGGCCGATACCCGCGCCGACCAAACCGAAAGCGTGACCAACGCCGGCGGTATTTTGCACGATATGCGGGGCGTGAACAAACCGTCTGAATCGGAGAACACAGCAAGCGATATGCCGTCTGAACATTCCGTCCGGCGGGAAAACCAAGCGTTTCACACCAGCTATGCCGATATTGCCCGTCCGAATGTTTCAGACGGCCTGCCATCCTCTTCCGGCAAAACTGCGCCTATGCCTTATCAGACCGCACGCGTGCCGCAGCAGCGTTCGTTGTCTTTGCGCGAAAGCCAAGCGGCAATGAACACCTATGCCGAATTATTTAAGCGAACCGGGCCTGACGACATCGAATTGGCGCAATTCGAGCAAGCCCGATTTGGCGGTATGGAGCAACATAGTTCTGCAGCATCCAATCCGCTTTCAGACGGCCTAAGCCGCCCCGAAACGCCGCCGCTGGGTTTTGCCATCGCCCAACTATTAGGCATTTACATTCTTGCCCAAGCCGAAGAGAGCCTGCTGCTGATCGATATGCACGCCGCGGCCGAGCGCGTGAATTACGAAAAAATGAAAAGCCAGCGCGATAATCTCGGCAGCCTGCAAAGCCAGCGGCTGCTGATTCCCGTCACCTTCTCCGCCAGCCACGAAGAATGCGCCACCCTTGCCGACCATGCCGAAATATTACAGGCCTTCGGCTTGGATATGTCCGACATGGGCGGCAACACCATCGCCGTGCGTGCCGTGCCGAATATGCTCGGCAAAGCCGATGTCGCAGCGCTGGCCAAAGACGTGTTGCAAGAATTGGCACAGACCGGCGAGAGCCAAACCATTGCCGCGCGCGAAAACCAAATCTTAGCCACCATGTCATGCCACGGCTCCGTGCGTGCCGGCCGACAGCTCACCATTCCCGAAATGAATGCCCTGTTGCGCGACATGGAAAACACACCGCGCAGCAACCAATGCAACCACGGCCGCCCGACTTGGGTAAAACTGACTTTGAAGGAGTTGGATGCGTTATTTTTGCGTGGCCAGTAAAGAATTGAATTTGATATGATTGCTGATTGAATAACAAGGCCGTCTGAAAGCTTCAGACAGCCCTAAAAACAAGCATGGCAAACAGATGAAGTAGGCAGATGGGTGCATGATTCAACATCTTCTAAATCTGAACAGCCTGTCGAGCGTATCAAATCAAACTACAAAATGCGGCGAAAGAAAAGCCGTCTGAACTTCAACCTTTCAGACGGCATGTTTAGTTGCTTCCAGCTGATATCATTCAACCGCAACCGTTTTCTTCCGCGGCTTGCGACGGCGTTTGCGTTTTTGCGCCTCGCCGTTGCCGCGATGTTCCTGCTGCTGGCGTTGTTGCGCGGCCATGCTCATTTGACTGCGGGTTTCGTCGTCGGCATGTTGGAAGGTTGTCCACCATTGCACGGTATCGTTGTCCACTTCGCCGGCTTGACCGCGCAGCACGAGAAAATCGTAAGCGGCGCGAAAACGCGGCTGGCTTAATAATTTATGCGGACGGGCACCGCGCATATTGTCAAATTGCGGTTGCAACTGCCAGATTTCACGCATGGTGGCGGAAAAGCGTTGCGGCACGCCCCAGCCTTTTTCGACCGTGTCACGCAAAGTAGTGATGGCATCGTTTAAGGCCGGTGCTGATTTTTGGCCTTGCTGCTGATATTCCTGCCAATAAGCGTTAAGCTGCGGCCATAAAATCGCCGCCAATACGAAACCGACCGACACGGATTTGTCGGCGCGCAAACGCTCGTCGGTATTTTTCAGGGCGATGGCAATGATGCGGTTTTCGGCTTTATCGGCGGATTTCAAAGCGGTGAGCAGCGGATGAATATCGTTGCTCACGCCTAAAGTATTGAGCTTTTGCAGGCATTGGCGGGCGTGACCGGAAAACAGCAGCTTCATGATTTCGTCAAACAAGCGCGCCACCGGCTCGTTTTTCAGACGGCCTGCGTATTGCGGAATCGGGGCGGCGGTGTGTCCTTCCACATCAAAACCGAGTTTGCCCGATAGGCGAACCGCACGCAAAATGCGCACCGGATCTTCTTGATAACGCTCCGCCGCGTCGCCGATCATCACCAATTGTCGATCGGCAATATCGCTGACACCTTGGTGAAAATCGAGAATTTCTTCGCGGATGGGATCATAATAAAGCGCATTGCAGGTGAAATCGCGGCGCATGGCATCTTCTTCGATGCTGCCGTAGGTGTTGTCTTTTATGATGCGGCCATGCGCGTTTTGCACGGCTTTGTCACCGCCGCGAAACGTTGTCACTTCAATGGTTTCGGGGCCGACCATCACATGCACGATTTGAAAACGGCGGCCGATGATGCGGCTGCGGCGGAAAATTTTATGCACTTGCTCGGGCGTGGCGTCAGTGGCAACGTCAAAGTCTTTCGGTTCCACGCCCAACAACAAATCACGTACCGCACCGCCCACCACATAGGCTTGAAAGCCTTCTTTACTCAATTGCTTCACCACTTTTTCGGCAGCAAAGCTCAACATATCCGCACTGATGCGGTGTTCGCTATACGGTAAAACCGTTTTTTGCACCGCTTTGCCCGCTTTCGACGGCAAAACTTTGTGCAACCATTTTTTCAACATACTCAAAATTCTTTTCAATTGAGGCCGTCTGAAACGCTGACGGTTGAAAGCAACCTTTGCACAATATTCTGTGGGCAAAGTATTGTGCAAAGGTTTCAGACGGCCTTACATTTAAAATTCAAACTGCAAAACACCTTAAACCGCCGTTTTGCAACAATAATCCGCCATTATACCCGAAACCCTGTTTCCCCCAACAAAATCAGCTATAATATCGGCCTTAACACATTTTACGCGCCTTTGGAGCAACAAAAATGTATCACTACAAATCCGATGCCACCCAATTTTTAGACCAATTGGTTGCCGACAATCCTGAGCTGGAGCAAGAGCGTTTGGCCAACCGCGATTTATTGTGGGATGTCGAACTCAAGCCTGAAGAGCAAGCCGGTTTTGAAGCGGCAAAAGTGGCAAAAAAACCGTATACTTACTACCAAAATTGATGATTCAGACGGCATGGCCACCCACACGCACAACATCGCACCCGAATTGCAGGATTATCTCAACGCCATCGGCGAAGCAGAGCATCCCGTGCTTGCGGCTTTACGCGGGCGCACGACGCATCACCGCTTAGGTAAAATGGCAATTGCGCGCGAGCAAGCGGCCTTGCTGGCTTGGCTGGCGCGTTTGCTCAAAGTGGAAAACTATCTGGAAGTGGGCGTATTTACCGGATACAGCAGCACGGCTATGGCCTTAACCCTGCCCGAAACCGGCCGCATTACTGCCTGTGACATCAATGTAACCTTTACCGACATTGCCCGCGAAGCTTGGCAGGCTGCCGGTGTGGCACATAAAATCAGCCTGCATCTGCAACCTGCTTTGCTCACATTGGACGATTTAATCGCCCAAGGCAAAAGCGGCAGTTACGATTTAGCCTTAATTGATGCCGACAAACCGCCAACACCGCAATATTTCGAACGTTGCCTGCAGTTGGTACGCAGCGGCGGCGTGGTGGCGATTGACAACGTGTTGCTCAATGGCCGCGTGATTCACGAAGCGCCTGATAATGCCCCACCAAGCCTGCATATTTTGCAGCAATTCAACCGCAATCTACCGCACGATAACCGCATTGTGCCGATTACCCTGCCCGTGGGTGACGGCTTAACCTTGTTATTAAAAAAATAAAATGACTACTCCCAAGCTTATCCTTACCATTTTATCCGCACTCATCTTAAGCGCGTGCGCTGCTAACCGGCCTGCTGATTATGAGGGAGAATCCTTCATTCTGCCGGATATTCCGGGCGCGCCACTGCAGCCGCCAAAGGGCATTCCCTATCCGCAACTAAACCAACAAACACAAATTGACCAATTGGGCATTCAGGTGGCGCGTTTAGAGCGCGAAATGGGTACGCTGCAAACGCGCATAGAGCATCTCGAGCGTGTGAATAAAATCCACCCGGCCAAACCGACAGCCAAACCGATTATTACGGTTAAAAAACCGGCCACCACCCGGCGTTTGAATGATAACAAACTCAAAGCGGCTTATCTGAAAAACAACAGTGTCGCCGTCAGCGATGCCGATGCAGTGGCGCTGAATGAAACCCGTCTGTATAACCAGGCCCTGAAATACTACCAACGCGGCAATTATGTGGCGGCTGCAGCGGTATTGCGCGGCGCAGACGGCGGCAACGGCAGCGAAGCGGCGCGCCGTAATATGTATTTGCTGTTGCAAAGCCAACAACGCATCGGCAATTGTGAATCGGTGATTGAAATCGGTGGCCGCTATGCCAACCGTTTCCGCGACAGCGCGCAGGCGCCGGAAGCACTCTTCAGCATCGGTCATTGCCAATACAACATGCAGCAAAAAGACATCGCCCGCAGCACATGGCGTAAACTGATTCAGACTTATCCTGAGAGCGAGGCCGCCAAACGCGCCGCAGTCCGAATTAAACAACGCTAAACGGTTTTCAGACAGCCTTTTGCATTATGCAGGCCGTCTGAAATTTTTATTTTATTTTTGGAGAAAAATCATGGTTCAAGTCGGCATTATTATGGGGAGCAACAGCGATTGGCCGGTGATGCAGCAGGCTGCGCAATTTCTAAAAGATTTCGGCGTGGAATTTGAAGCATGTGTCGTTTCCGCACACCGAACACCGGATTTGATGTTTGAATACGCCGAAACCGCGCGCGAGCGCGGCATCAAAGCGATTATTGCCGGCGCGGGCGGTGCGGCACACTTACCGGGGATGGTTGCTGCAAAAACAACCGTACCGGTATTGGGTGTGCCGGTGCCGAGCAAATATTTACGCGGTGAAGATTCTTTGCTGTCTATCGTGCAAATGCCCAAAGGCGTGCCGGTAGCCACATTTGCGATTGGCGAAGCCGGTGCGGCCAATGCTGCATTGTTCGCCATTTCTTTGCTGGCGAACGAAAACGCTGAATTGGCACAAAAATTGGCAGATTTCCGAGCCAAACAAGAGCAAACTGTTTTGGCAATGACGCTGGAAGATTAAATCATCTTGCTCTAAGATAGATCAAACAGAGCCGTCTGAATGTTCAGACGGCCTTTATTATTTCTTCTCAGGAAAAGTTATTTCAATATTTGACTGCTAGATTTAATTCATGACAAAACATATCATGCCGATCAATCCATCACAGAAAGCATAATATGAAAACTGTTTACCATGCCGCCTATACGCGCGCCGAAGCCCACCACGGCTGGCTGCACAGCCGTCATACCTTCAGTTTTGCCGGCTACCATAATCCCCAACGGATGAACTTCGGTGCCTTGCGTGTCATCAACGATGACCACGTTGCCGCCGGCATGGGATTCGGCACGCATCCGCATCACAATATGGAAATCATCTCTATCCCCTTATCCGGCGATTTGGCTCACCGCGACAGCATGGGCAACGGCTGCGTTATCCGCAGCGGCGACATTCAAGTGATGTCGCCGGAACCGGCATAACCCACAGCGAGATGAACCCCAATCCTGATCAAGACGTCAAATTCCTGCAAATTTGGGTGTTTCCACGTGAGAAAAATGTTACCCCGCGCTACCAGCAAATCACACTGGCAAATGACATTGCACAGCAAGATTTTCAACAAATTCTTTCACCCAATCCCGACGATGAAGGCGTATGGATACACCAAGATGCTTGGTTTTCGCTGGCTAAATTTTCAGACGGCCTCAAAAAAACCTATCAACTCAAGCAAGCCGATAACGGTGTTTACGCTTTTGTGATTGAAGGTCGTGCCAAAATTGCCGGCCAAGAATTGGCAACGCGTGACGGCTTGGGCATTTGGGAAACCGACAACTTTACCGTCGAATCCATCGGCAACAGCGAAATCTTGCTGATGGAAGTACCGATGAACTTTTAATCCGGGCAAAAGAAAGGCCGTCTGAAAATATCTCTGCTTTTCAGACGGTTTTTTTAGAACTGTATTAGATTAACAGTTATCTTGCCCTTTAAAAATGAAGATATAGCGGATTAACTTAACTTTCGCTACGGCGTTGCTGCGCCTTGCCGTACTACTTGACTGTCTTCGACTTGCTGCCTTATACCGAAAATTAAATAAATCCGCTATAACAAACTATAAATTAAATAAAAAAGTACAAAAGAAGCTACTTGAATTTTTTATACTTGAAGTTACCGCTCGTGCAGCTGCTAATTTATTGGAAATTAATCCCAATGCAGCAGCTCTGTTCTATCGCAAAATCCGTCAAGTTATCGCTTACCATTTAGAGCTTCAGGCTGATAAAGTTTTTGGTGGTTCTGGTAAGTTAGATGAAAGTTATTTTGGCGGACAACGCATGGGCAAATGCGGTCGTGGCGCTGGTGGTCAAGTAGCTGTTTTTGGTATTCTAAAACGACAAGCTAAGGTTTACACCATTGTTATTGAATCTAATACAGCCTCAAATATTATGATAACCATAAAATAAATATCTGATTTTTATATAAATTTTTAATCCTTAAAATAATAACAGGCCGTCTGAAATTTCATTTCAGACGGCCTGTTCGCATTGGGCTTTATTTAAAAGCTTAAATCAAACCACTACCCTGCGCTTTTTGTTTGGCTTGGCCAAATTCCAATTTGCTCAATGCCGACAGATAAGCTTTAGCGGTGGCTACCAATACATCGGTATCCGCGCCCTGACCATTCACCACGCGATCGCCACGTTGCAGGCGAACCGACGTTTCGCCTTGGCTTTCAGTACCTTGGGTCACGGCATTCACTGAATAAATCTGCAAAGTCGCTTGGCTTTGTGCCACGCTTTCAATGGCTTTGAAAATTGCATCGACTGGGCCTGAACCATTGGCCGTCGCGCGGTGTTCGCTGCCATTTACGCTGAACACGATTTCCGCAGTCGGCAATTCGCCGGTTTCGGTATGGATTTTTTGCGAAATGAATTTGTATTGTTCGGTCGCCAACGTCATTTCATCGGACACCAAAGCGTGCAAATCTTCGTCGAAAATTTCACGTTTTTTGTCGGCCAGCTCTTTAAAGCGTGCAAATGCAGCGTTGAGTGCTTCTTCGCTGTCCAATTCAATGCCCAATTCGTGCAGCTTGGTTTTGAAGGCATTGCGGCCGGACAATTTACCCAGGCTCAGTCGGTTGGTTGCCCAACCTACTGATTCGGCCGACATGATTTCGTAGGTTTCGCGGTGTTTCAACACGCCGTCTTGATGAATACCCGATTCGTGGGCAAACGCATTGGCACCGACGATGGCTTTGTTTGGTTGAACCGGATAGCCGGTTACCGTCGAAACCAGTTTGGAAGAAGGCACGATTTGAGTGGTGTCGATACCGGTTTCCAAGCCGAACAAATCACTGCGCACTTTCAAGGCCATCACGATTTCTTCGATGGAGGCATTGCCCGCCCGCTCGCCTAGACCGTTGACGGTACATTCCACTTGGCGCGCACCGCCTTTCAGGGCGGCCAATGAGTTGGCTACGGCCAAGCCCAAATCGTTGTGACAATGTGCCGACCAAACCACGCGGTCGCTACCCGGGGTTTTGGCAATCAGTTCGCGGAAAAATTCTTCGGTTTTGTAAGGAATCGAGTAACCTACGGTATCCGGAATATTAATGGTAGTCGCACCGGCTTCAATCACCGCACCACAGATTTCGGCCAAAAAGTCAATTTCACTGCGCAATGCATCTTCACAAGAGAATTCAACATCATCGGTGTATTCTTTGGCGATTTTCACCGCTTTCACCGCAGCTTCCACCACTTGCTTCGGCTTCATTTTCAGCTTGTATTCCATGTGGATCGGGCTGGTTGCGATAAACGTGTGGATGCGTTTGTTCGGTGCAGGAGCAATCGCTTCACCCGCTTTGCGGATGTCGTTTTCAACCGCACGAGACAATGAACAAACCGTTGATTGGGTGATAATTTTAGCAATCGAATTCACCGCATCCCAATCGCCCGGGCTGGCTGCGGCAAAACCGGCTTCAATCACATCGACACCCAATTTTTCCAATTGGCGGGCAATGCGGATTTTCTCTTCTTTAGTCATGGCTGCACCGGGGGACTGCTCGCCGTCACGCAGAGTGGTGTCAAAAATAATTACGCGGTTTGTTTGTGTCATATCATTTCTCTCCAGAGAATCTTGTTTTTGTAAAAAAGCATTCAAATCCAAGCGGCGGCCTTGTGCTTCGGCTAGGGCGGTTAATTTTTGCAATTGCGCCAAAGGCAACGAGCCTCGGGTGCGCCATTTGTAGATGGCAGCTGTGGTTGCGGCATTTTCAGGGTCGTGTTGTTTCAGCGCCTCGGCCAACGCATTCACACCGCCGAAATAAGCGACCAAGCGGTCGATGTCCAGTTGCATGATGTTCCTTGTCTAAAACTTTGGAAATTTTTTAGTTCGGTTGAAAAGCATTATACGCAAATTGGACAAAACGACAATATTTTTTACTTAAAAGCAGATAGTTCTTTTAAAAATACGAAAATTATTATACATATTGTCTAATTTGTTCATTATTAATGAGGCCGTATGAAAAGTATAGTACACTCTCAATCTCTGCAAATATATGTTTTCCCATGAATTCGCTGATTCCTACTTCTCAAGATACCGAAATCGAATGGCTCAACCAAAGCACGCAAAAGCCGCCGAAAAAAGCAGTTTATCTGCACGATGCCAACACCGATACCGTATTAAAAGCTGCCTACGAACACACCGCTACAGTTTGGGCGGGCGATTTTCACCAAGCCAAGCAGGTGTTGGCTGCGGTAAAAAAACGTGTACGCAAACCGAAAAAACCTAGGAAAGTTCCAACAGATATTCAGACGGCCTTTCATACCCACCGCATGCAGCAGGCGCAGCAAAGCCGCGTAATCAATATGTTGGCAGTAGAAATCGGCGCAGGGTTTACGCTGAACATTCCCCGCTCGCCCGACATCCGCCCTGCGCTGTTGGACGTGTTCGGCAAAGAAAATGACCGCGCTTTTTTATTGCCGTTGAATCAGTTGCTCGGTTTTATCGGTGCACATGAATGGCATAAGAAAGGTATTCATCTCGAAGCCTTAGGCGGCAAAATCCACGTACCCTTCGGCGTGTTTTCACCGTTACGCGGCGAATATTTGGACTTAATCGCCAAGGTACCGCTGAACCCAAACTTTCAGACGGCCTTTGACATCGGCACAGGCTCTGGCGTGATTGCTGCCTTATTGGCCAAACGCGGCATCGCCCGCATCACCGCCACCGATACCAACCCGCAAGCCATCGCTTGTGCTGTAAAAAACATCCGTCATCTCGGCTATGAAAGACAAGTTGAAATTCAGACGGTGAGCCTGTTTCCCGAAGGACGCGCCGATTTAATTGTTTGTAATCCGCCGTGGCTGCCCGCCAAACCGACGTCCCCCATCGAAACTGCCCTATATGATACCGATCACGGCATGCTCAAAGCTTTTCTCAACGGGGTGGCTACACATTTAAACGAATGCGGTGAAGCATGGTTGATTATTTCCGACTTGGCCGAACATTTACACCTGCGCCAGCCCGATGATTTACGCTCATGGTTTCAGGCGGCTTCTTTAGAAATCATCGATGTGTTGCATACCAAACCGCAACACGGCAAAGCCTCCAACGCCGACGCCCCGCTTGCTTTTGCCCGCGCGCACGAAACCACCTGCCTCTACCGCTTGAAAGCCGTTTAAAATACGCCATATACAGGCCGTCTGAAGTTTTCAGACGGCCTGAAACCTTTGCAAAACCTCATGAACCAATAAAAACCCAAACAGCCGTCATTCCCGCGCAGGCGGGAATCCATTTTAAAATTTCAGAAACTTATTTTATTCAATGGCTTGCCATGCTCAAAAATGGATTCCCGCCTGCGCGGGAATGACGTCGATTCTTGGTGCCGTGGCTTTTCAGGGAGTTTTGCAAAGGTCTCGGCCTATTTTGTTTTTCACGAAAGCACTCATGAACACTACTCTTACCCGCCCCGATATTGAAAACAGCCGAAGCTACCGTTTAAGCCACCTACTCAAGCGTTATCTTGATGATTATTATCTAGACGGCTTTATCGGACTGTTTCCTGTAGCGGGCGATGTGTTCAGCCAAACATTCAATTTGGTGTTTGTGTATTTCGCTGTTTAAAACCCGCTCGATTCCGCTCACCCTGGTGGTGATTTTCAACAGCCTGCTGGATTTGTTGATCGGTTTGATTCCGGTAATCGGTACGGCTTTGGACTTTTTCCACCGCTCTTACAAACGCAATTTTCTACTGGTAGAAGGCTTCAGCCAAAATAATCCGCAGATTATCCGCAAAGTTCGCGGCCAAGCCATTTTTGCGGTGGTTGGGATTGCGGCTGTGGGCGCGGCTTGTGCTTGGCTGATTCAAAACCTGTTTGTGCTGCTGGAACAAGGCTGGCAGATGCTGCTCAATTGGCTGTAAAACCAGCCTTGTCCATACATCGCTCCAACTTATAACCAAACACCATAAGATAAGCAAAATCGATTCTTTCCTATTTTTTCAGACGGCCTTTAACATGCGGCCTTATCAAAATAAGAAAGAACCCACCATGAGCCATTATCCGATTTTTGCCGATTTGCACGGCCGCACCGTTTTGCTGGTGGGTGCGGGCAAAGTTGCCGAACGCAAGGCGGAAAGCCTGTTGAAAGCCGGTGCCGTTGTGCGCGTGGTGGCGCAAAAGCTGAATCCGGCTTTTCAGGCATGGCAAAGCGAAGGCAGGATTATTTGGCTGGGCGGCGTATTTCACGATTTTTATTTGGACGATGTGTTTTTAGCCGTTGCCGCTACCGATGACCACGGCTTCAACCAACGTATTTTTCATGCGGCTGAAACACGCGGCAAATTTTGCAATACGGTCGATACTGCCGGTTTATGTTCGTATATCGTACCGGCTATTATTGACCGCAGCCCGATTCAAATCGCCATTTCCAGCGGCGGCACCTCGCCTGTGTTGGCACGAAAATGGCGGCAAATCATCGAAACGCTGCTGCCGTTGCATACCGGTAAAATGGCGGCCATCGCAGGCAAATGGCGCAGCCGTGTCAAGGAAAAAATCGACGGCATGGAACACCGCCGCCGTTTTTGGGAACACCTGTTCGACAGCTGCTTTAATACTTTGACCGCACAAGGCAACCTTGACGCGGCCGAAGCCGAATTATCCGCCCAGCTTGACGGCTACCGACCTGCGAAAGGCGAAGTGGTCTTGGTAGGTGCGGGTCCGGGCGATGCCGGTTTGTTGACCATTCATGCTTTGCAGGCGATTCAGGCGGCAGATATTGTGTTGTACGATGCTTTGGTCTCTGATGAAATTCTGGGTATGGTGCGCAAAGATGCCGAAAAAATCAGCGCCGGCAAGCGCGCGGGCTGCCACCATGTGCAGCAGGAAGAAACCAATCAATTATTGGTGACATACGCTTTGCAAGGTCTCCGTGTAGTACGCTTAAAAGGCGGCGATCCGTTTGTCTTCGGTCGAGGCGGCGAAGAAGCGCAGGTATTGCATGAAGCCGGTGTGCCCTACCGCATTGTACCGGGCGTCACCGCCGCTTTGGGCGCGACTGCCTATGCCGGTATTCCGCTGACACATCGCGATTGCGCGCAGAGTGCACTGTTTGTTACCAGCCACAGCAAACACGACGGCGACCAACCCGATTGGCGCACTTTGGCATTGAGCCGCCAAACCTTAGCGATCTATATGGGCACATTGCGCGCTTCAGTCATTGCGGAAAAACTAATTGAATACGGCCGCAGCGAAAACACGCCCGTTGCCGTCATTTCCAACGGCACCCTGCCGAACCAATCGGTGCAAACAGGCCATCTGAAAGATCTGCCGCAAATGGCAGAAAACGCGCCTCCTGCTTTGATGATTATCGGTGAAGTGGTGACACTGCGTGATGAATTGAAATGGTTTCAAGAAGGTAATGCTGCTTGACAAGTATGGGCAACAAATCAAAAAGGCCGTCTGAAAATTCAGACGGCCTTGTGTTTCATAGGATTAGACAGCAATCCATGCTGCCCTGTACCTATTATTTTTTCTTCTGCGCCGGCAAGTCGGTACAAATACCCAACGCCACTTCAGCAGCCATACCGATGGATTCACCCAAGGTCGGATGCGGATGGATGGTTTTGCCGATGTCTTCGGCATCACAACCCATTTCAATAGCCAAACAGATTTCACCGATCATATCGCCGCCATTTGGACCAACGATACCGCCACCGATAATTTGGCCGGTTTCGGCATCAAAAATCAGCTTGGTAAAGCCGTTGTCGCAGCCGTTGGCAATCGCGCGGCCTGAAGCTGCCCAAGGGAAGTTGGCTTTGGTGATTGTGCGGCCTTCGGCTTTGGCAGACAACTCGGTTACACCTACCCAAGCCACTTCAGGCGCAGTGTAGGCAACCCCCGGAATCACGCGTGCATCAAAGAATGCTTTGTGACCGGCACAGTTTTCCGCGGCAACATGACCTTCGTGAACGGCTTTGTGCGCCAACATAGGCTGGCCGACGATATCACCGATGGCATAGATGTGCGGCACATTGGTGCGCATTTGTTTGTCGACTTCGATAAAGCCGCGGTCGGTCACAGCCACACCGGCTTTTTCCGCACCAATCAGTTTACCGTTAGGCGCACGGCCTGCGGCCACCAACACGGCATCATAGCGTTGCGGCTCTTTCGGCGCATTCGCACCTTCAAAAGTCACATATACACCGTCTTCTTTGGCTTCAACCGCCACGGTTTTGGTGTTGATCATGATATTGTCGAAGCGGTATTCATTGGCTTTTTGCCATACTTTTACCAAGTCGCGGTCGGCACCTTGCATCAGGCCGTCCATCATTTCAACCACATCTAAACGTGTGCCCAAAGTGCTGTATACCGTACCCATTTCCAAGCCAATGATGCCGCCACCGATAATCAACATTTTGCCTGGCACTTCTTTCAATGCCAGCGCGCCGGTTGAATCGAAAATGCGCGGATCTTCAGGGATAAACGGCAATTTAGTTACACGGCTGCCCGCTGCGATGATACAGTTTTTGAACGCAACCGTTTTCTTCTCACCGGTTTGCGTGGCTTGCTCGTATTCATCGCTGGTGGTCAACGCCACTTCCATGTGGTTGGGGCCGACAAATTGACCTTCGCCTTGAATCACATCAACTTTACGGCCTTTGGCCATGCCTTTCAGCCCGGTGGTCAAGCGGTTAACCACGCCTTCTTTGTAGGCGCGCAGCATGTCGATGTTCAGTTCAGGGTCAGGATATTTAATGCCGTTGGCCGCTAAGTGGCGTACTTCGTCAATCACTGCCGCATTATGCAACAAGGCTTTTGAAGGAATACAGCCCACGTTCAGGCAGACACCGCCCAAGGTGCTGTAGCGCTCAACGATCGCCACTTTCAGGCCTTCGTCTGCTGCGGCAAAGGCAGCTGAATAGCCGCCGGGGCCGCCGCCCAATACTACTACGTCGTATTCGGCATCAGCAGTACCGGCAAATTGCGCGGCTTGTGGTGCCTGTGCAGATTGTTTAGGCGCTTCTTGTGCAGGCGCTTCGGCTTTAGGAGCCTCTGATTTTGGTGCTTCAGCAGCTGCGCCTTCGGCTTCGATTACCGCAATCAAGCCGCCTTCGGAAATTTTATCGCCGACTTTGACTTTCACTTCTTTCACCACACCCGCAGCCTCGGCAGGCACGTCCATGGTGGCTTTGTCGGTTTCCAAAGTAATCAGGGTGTCTTCCACCGCCACGGTGTCGCCGACTTTGATTTCCACTGCGATGATGTCTACGTTTTCGTGTCCGCCGATGTCGGGGACTTTCAATTCGATTAAGCTCATGTTCAAACTTTCATAATATATAATAGGCCGTCTGAAAAACTGATGTCCGGCATTTTTCCAAATAGCGGCTTATTGTTCCTGCGTTTGGCTCAAAACGCCGGAGTCGACCCGAATACCCAGCAATGCCTCTTTTTTGCTTAAGAAATTCTGCATTTGCTGTACGATATCAATATCCAAACGGCCGGCCAACTCCAGCAGCCACCAGATATTCTCGGCCAATTTGTTTTCCAAACAGTAAGGCGTTTCATCGTAATAACGCCCTTGCCGCGTCATTACCAGCCGATTGAGATTACCGATATCGTTACCCAATGCCAGCAAATCTTCTTCGACCGACCAAACCGAACCGTGATGTTTCTGTTCCAAGCCGTGATAGGCCTAGCGAACCGCACAGCAGCGGCGATATGCTTCTTCCAGTGTCATGAATGGCTTTCTGTTCGTTAATCATGCATGATGCGGATAAATTCAGACGGCCTGCGGTGTCCGGCAGGCCGTCTGAATCTGCCTTACACCAATACGCGGCGGAAGTCGGCCAGCACTTGCGCCAGGAAAGTGGTGAAGCGGCAGGCGGCAGCGCCGTCGATCACGCGGTGGTCGTAAGAGAGCGACAGCGGGCACATCAGGCGCGGCGCAAACTCTTTGCCGTTCCACACCGGTTTGATCTGCGATTTGCATACGCCCAAAATCGCCACTTCGGGCGCATTTACGATCGGCGTAAAGTAGGTGCCGCCGATGCCGCCCAAGCTGGAAATGGTGAAGCTTGCGCCCTGCATTTCCTGCGGTTTCAGCTTACCATCGCGGGCTTTTTTGCTCAGTTCGCCCAATTCCAACGAAATTTCTTTCAGGCCTTTTTTGTCGGCATCTTTAATCACCGGCACCACCAAGCCGTTGGGCGTATCCGCCGCAAAGCCGATGTGGTAGTACTTTTTCAGCACCAGATTATCGCCGTCGAGCGAAGAGTTGAATTCGGGGAACTGTTGCAGCGCTTTAACACAGGCTTTGATGATAAAGGCCAAAGGCGACAGTTTCACGCCTTCGCGCTCCCACTCTTTGTTGAGCTGTTTGCGGAATTCTTCCAGCTCGGTCATGTCGGCATCGTCGTGTTGGGTCACGTGCGGAATCATCACCCAGTTGCGCGACAGGTTTTGGCCGGAAATTTTCTTGATGCGCGACAACTCTTTTACTTCAACCGAACCAAATTTGCTGAAGTCCACTTTCGGCCATGGCAACAAGTCCAAACCGCCGCCCAAAGAAGCACCGGCTGCAGCAGGAGCCGCTTTGCCCGCACCGCCTTGCATAGCGGCTTTGACGAATGCTTTAATGTCGTCGCCAACAATACGGCCTTTCAAGCCGGTACCTTTTACTTGGCCCAAGTCCACACCCAGTTCACGCGCCAATTTACGCGTTGAAGGACCTGCGTGTGCTTTGGCAAAAGCGGCTTCATCAACCGGTGTGCTGCCGAAAGCGGCAACCGGTGCAGGAGCAGCAGTAGGTGCAGGAGCAGCTGCTGCTTTAGGGGCTTCTTGGGCAGGGGCAGCTTCAGCGGCTTTAGGTGCTGCGGCAGCAGGTGCGCCACCGGCAACTTCAACTTCAATAATTGCCGAACCTTCAGATACTTTGTCGCCAACTTTAATCAACACAGATTTCACCACACCCGCAACAGTAGATGGCACATCCATAGTCGCTTTGTCGGTTTCCAACGTAATAAGCGTGTCGTCTTCGGCCACGGTGTCGCCGGCTTTGATTTCAACGGCAATGACATCAACATTTTCATGACCGCCGATATCCGGCACAGCTACGGTTACCGTACCACCGGCAGCGGCAGGTGCAGCGGCTTGAGCCGGGGCAGCGGCAGGCGCTTCTGTTTTGGCTTCTTCAGCTTTAGGCGCTTCGGCAGCCGCCGGTTTTTCTTCAGTAGCCTCAGCACCGGTATCTACCAGCAAAATCACGCCGCCTTCGGAAATTTTGTCGCCAACGCTTACTTTTACTTCTCTCACCACACCTGCGGCATCAGCAGGTACATCCATGGTGGCTTTGTCAGTTTCCAAAGTAATCAGGGTATCGTCAACGGCGATGGTGTCGCCGGCTTTAACTTCTACGGCAATAATGTCCACGTTTTCGTGGCCACCGATATCGGGTACTTTAATTTCTACGATTTGACTCATCGTTTTATTCCTTAGTTGTGCTGCAACGCTTATCGTCGCAGTAAGGTTTTTTTGAAACAGATACGTTTGTTTTCAGACGGCCTCAAATCATAAGGCCGTCTGAAACAACAGCCTTACATGTTTGACGCTTGATTTTGAATAAGAACAGACACTCAAAATCTTTTTTCAGACGGCCTTATGATTTGGCCGTCTGAAACTTTTTAGCGTTTCCAGCTTGGTGCGGTATCGGTAGCGATACCGTATTTTTCAATGGCTTTCTGTACGGTTTCTTTGCTTACTTTACCTTCATCGGCCAAGGCAGCCAAAGCGGTAACGGCTACGTTGTAGCGGTCAACTTCAAAGAAGCGGCGCAGATTTGCACGGCTGTCGGAACGGCCGAAACCGTCGGTACCCAACACGTGGAAGCCATTCGGAATGTAGGCGCGGATGCGTTCTGCAAAGCTGCGGATGTAGTCGGTAGCGGCAACGACCGGACCTTCATGGCCTTTCAATTGTTGCGCCACAAACGGCACTTTGGCTTCTTCCAGCGGATGCAGACGGTTGTAGCGTTCTACTTCCATGGCATCGCGGTGCAACTCGTTGAACGAAGGGCAAGACCAAACGTTGGCTTCGACACTGAAATCTTCTTTCAGCAATTTCGCACCGGCAATCACTTCTTGCAAAATGGTACCCGAACCCATCAATTGAACTTTCTTGTCGGATTTGCCGCCTTCTTCCAGCAAATACATACCTTTCAAGATTTCTTGTTCAATGCCTTTGCGTTGCGGCAAGGCTGGGTGGGTGTAGTTTTCGTTCATCAACGTCAGGTAGTAGAACACGTCTTCGTTTTCTACATACATGCGGCGCAATGCATCATGAATAATTACGGCCAATTCGTATTGGAAAGTAGGATCGTAAGATACGCAGTTTGGAATCAAATCGGCTTGGATTTGGCTGTGGCCGTCTTCGTGTTGCAAGCCTTCACCGTTCAAGGTCGTACGACCGGCAGTACCGCCCAACAAGAAGCCGCGTGCGTGCATATCACCGGCAGCCCATGCCAAGTCGCCAACGCGTTGGAAACCGAACATTGAGTAGTAGATGTAGAACGGAATCATGGCATAGCGGCTGTTGGCGTATGAAGTTGCCGCAGCAATCCAGTCTGCCATCGCACCCGGTTCGTTAATGCCTTCCTGCAGAATCTGACCGTCAACCGACTCTTTATAGAACATCAACTGGTCTTTATCTTGCGGCGTGTATTGTTGGCCTTTAGGGTTCCAAATGCCGTATTGGCGGAACATGCCTTCCATACCGAAGGTACGGCTTTCATCCGGCACAATCGGTACTACGCGTTTGCCGATTTGTTTGTCTTTCAACAAGGTTGACAAGATACGCACAAACGCCATGGTAGTCGAGAATTCGCGATCGCCGCTTGATTGCAATTGACCGTCAAACGCGCTCAACTCAGGAATCGGCAAGGCTTCGTTGTTCGGATTGCGTTGCGGCAGGTAACCACCCAAGGCGTTACGGCGTTCGCGCAAGTATTTCATTTCTTCGCTGTCTTCAGCAAAGCGGTAGTATGGCAAGTCGCCGCTGTCGATTTGCTCGTCGGTCACATCGATGCCGAAACGGTCACGGAATTGTTTCAACGATTTCACGTCCATTTTTTTGGCTTGGTGGGCAACGTTTTGACCTTCACCGGAAGCACCCATACCGTAGCCTTTGATGGTTTTCGCCAAAATCACAGTCGGACGGCCACCGGCGTTGTTTACCGCTTCATAGTAAGCCGCATAAACTTTGTGCGGATCGTGACCGCCGCGGTTCAAAGCCCAAACTTCTTCGTCAGACATGTTGGCAATCAAGGCTTTTAATTCAGGCGTATTGAAGAAATGCTCGCGCACATACGCACCGTCTTTAGATTTGTAGGTTTGGTAGTCGCCGTCCAACACTTCTTCCATGCGTTGTTTCAATGCATTGGTGGTGTCTCGCGCCAACAAGGCATCCCATTTGCTGCCCCAAATCACTTTCAGTACGTTCCAACCGGCACCGCGGAAGTTCCCTTCCAATTCCTGGATAATTTTACCGTTACCGCGTACCGGACCGTCCAAGCGTTGCAAGTTACAGTTGATGACGAAAATCAGATTGTCCAAACCTTCGCGGGCTGCCAATGCGATGGCGCCTTGAGATTCCGGTTCATCCATCTCACCGTCGCCGCAGAATACCCAAACTTTACGGCCTTTGGTTTTGCTCAAGCCGCGTGAATCCAAGTATTTTAAAAAACGCGCTTGGTAAATCGCCATCAATGGACCCAAGCCCATCGATACGGTAGGGAATTGCCAGAAATCAGGCATCAAGTGCGGGTGTGGGTAAGAAGGAATACCTTTACCGTCCACTTCTTGACGGAAATGGTCCAGTTGTTCTTGAGTCAAACGGCCTTCAACGAATGCACGTGCATAAATACCCGGCGCAGCGTGGCCTTGGAAGAAAATCAAATCGCCTTCTTCGCCTTCGCCTTTAGCGCGCCAGAAGTGGTTGAAACCTACGTCATACAGCGTGGCAGCTGATTGGAAAGATGCGATATGGCCACCCAATTCCAAATCTTTTTTACCTGCACGCAACACCATGGCAGCTGCATTCCAACGGATTGCCGAGCGGATGCGGTGTTCCAATTCATGGTTACCCGGAGATTTCTGCTCTTTACCCACCGGAATGGTATTCAAGTAAGCAGTGGTGGCGTCAAACGGCATATGAACGCCGCGACGACGGGTGTATTTCACCAGATTTTCCAGCAGGAAGTGGGCGCGTTCGGTGCCTTCAGTTTCTAAAACCGAGCTTAATGCATCCAACCATTCCTGTGTTTCAATCGGATCTACATCGTGCAATTGAGTGGACATATCAGTATCCTTATATTGGGTTACAAACACCGACATCGAAGTATCGGTTCGAGTCAATTCGTATATTTTCAATTTAGAAAACCTGATTTTCAAAATCGAATATTCAAGTGAAATAATATGACGGATTTACCGTCCAAATATCTGATTTACAGGCAGAATTTACCAATGCTACTTTATGACAGCATTTGTCAAAACTTACCCTACTTAAAAAGACGCCTTAAATCGTATCAGTATTTATGCCGACTGGCAAACCAATCCGATGAATTATTCAATAAAAATCAAAATTTTTGAGTCTGAACATTTGTGCAATTTTCTAAAAAATTCATAATCGAAATAAATCGAATATTTTATTTTCAATTCAAGCATTGAAACCATCATTTAAGAAAAAGAGTGCCTTCACTTTGGCTCTCATTTTGCAAGCAAAAAAGCGTAAAGATTTAAATAGATAAAATTTTCATTTGTATGCCAAACAAATCAAGGCCGTCTGAAAACCTGTTGGCTTTCAGACGGCCTTGTACATCTGCTTGAGATGAAACCAGTCATATCGCGAGCTTATTCTTCTTCGCGACGCGGACGTTTCAGTAAAATCCGTACCGCACCATCATTCCCTTGACGTGGCTCGACATAAGCCAACACATCCGGATGTTGCATTAACCAGCGGCGGGTCAGGTTTTTCAAAACAGGTTTATAACCCGCCGAACCCAACCCACTGCCATGCACGATTTCACCGCATACGCCGCGCTTTTTGGTAAATTCGATAAATTCGTTCAACACTTGCTGCGCTTCTTCCTGCGTGTAACCGTGCAAATCCACATCAGCCACCACCGGATAATGGCCGTTGCGCAGGCGTTGGATGTCATTTTTGCCTTGGCCGTTTTTACTGAAGGTGGCCGGCGGCTCATCCCAACCACCTTGGCCGACATAGAAATAATCTTCTTCCGCCAAATCGTTTTCCGCTTTCGGACGCGGTTTGATGGTGGTTTTCGGACGAGGTGCTTCATAGCGTTGCGAATTTTTCAAAGGCGTCACGGCACCGGCCGCCTTGGCAAAATCAACCTGCTCCTCTTCACGCTTTTTTGCTTCCACCGCTTCGATTTTACGCTGCTCGGCTTCTTTTTTCGCTTGTTTGCCCAAAGCTTTTAATGTGGCTTGAAAATCCATACTCATTTGATGTTCCTTATTTTATTTCAGACGGCCTGTTTTGTAAGGTGTTTGCAATAAGGCCGTCTGAAAAGTCTGTTTCAATGATTGCCATGTGCGGACATCTTGAATAATTTCATCCCCGAAATCTACATCGGCAATCATTTCGGCAATGATTTTCGCTGCGGATTCGGGCGAACTCAATTCCTGCTTAGCATGAAGTTGCTGGAAACGCGGCAAAATCGGAAAGTCATCACCGTCTTGAGCCCGAATCTGCGCCTGCATGTCGGTATCGACCACACCGGGCGCAATACTGCACACCTTCACATTGTAGTGATTTTCCGCTTCCACACAGCGTACATGATGATCTAAAGCCGCTTTGGCCGCACCATAAATACTCCAACCCTGATAAGCATTGCGCCCTGCGCCGCTGCTGATGTGCACCATTTTAACCGTCTGGCTTTCTGCTTTTACCGCCAAAACATGGTTGCTTAACAATAAAGGCGCAGTAATGTTCAAACTCACCGCTGCCGCAATTTCAGACGGCCTCTGCCTGCCACATATCGCGCTTGGCGGAACCGTACCGGCATTATTAATCAGCACCAACTCATCGGCATCCTGCATAAAACCTTCAATCTCACCGGTTTGCAGCCATGTGTTTAATTTTTCCGTGTCGGCCAAATCCAACGCCGCTTGCTGCAAACCGTTTTGTGCAGGCAATCCGCGTCGGGTAATCCCCAATACGGCCGCACCGGTATTCAAATAATGTGCGGCCAAGGCTTTGCCTAAACCGCTTGAGTGTCCGGTGGTGATGATTTTTTGGCGCATGACAGGTTCCGTTTGAGGTATTCAAAGTAGCAATATTTTGCCATAGTTCTTTTTATCTGAAAAATCAGGCCGTCTGAAACGCGCGCCAGAATCATCTTCACAAAAACGCTTTTCAGGTATAGTATTCTCTACTCATCAAGTTGATACAATATGCGCTATTTTGGAGAAACCGAATGTTCAAACGTCCTGAAGAATTCATCGTATTCGTTTTAGGATTATTGTGGGTCGCTTTTACCTATTTTCTCACCACCTATTTCGGTGCCGACACCTACACCTCTTTAGTGATTACCGGCTTTACCCTGCTTTGGGCAGTGGTGTGTTTCGTCTTGTGGCAGCGTGATTTGAGCCGCATGATATGGCCTTGGTTCTTAGGCTTATTGGTGGCTTGCTGGTGGCCGTTTCTCGATTGGTTTGCGATTAAGGATTTCATCGTACCGGGCACGGAAAGCCATGCAATTGTGGTGGCCAAGCCTTGGTATGCAAGCTGGACATTTAAAATCATTCTGGCACTGATTCCGGTTGCCCTCGGCTATTTCATTAAATTCAAGCGCGCACGCCAAACCAAAATCGATACGGCTTCCAGTTTCTGATTTTAACCAACACCGTTTTCCATCAAAACGGTGTTTATTTTTTTGCTTCAGACGGCCTTTGCCGCATCGGCAAATCGGTTAACAATACCCCCATAAGCTGCTATACTCTTTGCACTCTTTAACATCAACCATTTCGCTGCATACACGCATCGCATTTTTCAGGTAAGGCCGTCTGAACATGATCAGCAAACAAGAATATCAAGCCCAAGTCGCACAAGGATACAACCGCATTCCATTAGTGCAGGAAGTCCTCGCCGATCTTGACACGCCCTTGTCGCTCTATCTCAAGCTGGCCAACAAACCCTTTACCTATTTGCTGGAATCCGTGGTCGGCGGCGAACGTTTCGGCCGCTATTCCTTCATCGGTCTGCCTTGCCATCATTATTTAAAAGCCGGCGGCAGACATGTCGGTGTGTATCTCAACGGCGAAATTGTCGAACAATACGATGGTAACCCGCTCCCCTTTATCGAAGCCTTCCATGCACGTTTCAAAACGCCTGAAATTCCAAGCCTGCCACGCTTTACCGGCGGTTTGGTCGGCTATTTCGGCTATGAAACCATCTATAATTTCGAACATTTTGCCCACCGCCTGAAACATCCGCCCAAAGCAGACCCACTGGGCACACCGGATATTTTGCTGATGCTGTCGCAAGAATTGGCGGTAATCGACAACCTTTCCGGCAAAATCTACCTGATTGTCTATGCCGACCCAAGCCAAACCAACGGCTACGAAGCCGCACGCGGACGCTTGGAAGACTTGCGCACCCAATTGCGCCAAAGCTGCGCCATTCCCTTATCTCTAGGCAGCGCCACCACCCAACCGACCAGCGAATTCGGCGAGGCGCCTTTCAAAGCCTGTGTCGATAAAATCAAAGAATACATCTTTGCCGGCGACTGCATGCAGGTCGTGCCCAGCCAGCGCATGACCATGCCCTATACCGACAGCCCGCTCTCACTCTACCGTGCCCTGCGCACGCTCAATCCGTCACCGTATATGTTTTATTACGATTTTGACGATTTCCATATTGTCGGCTCTTCGCCGGAAATTCTCGTGCGCCGCGAACAAGACACCGTGGTCGTGCGTCCGATTGCCGGCACCCGCCTGCGCGGCAAAACCCCTGCCGAAGACTTGGCCAACGAGCAAGATTTATTGAATGATGCCAAAGAAATCGCCGAACACGTCATGCTGATTGATCTCGGCCGCAACGATGTCGGCCGCATCAGCCAAACCGGCCAAGTCAGTGTTACCGACAAAATGGTGGTGGAAAAATATTCCCATGTGATGCACATCGTTTCCAATGTCGAAGGCCGTCTGAAAGAGGACATCACCAATATGGAAATTCTCGCCGCCACCTTCCCTGCCGGCACCTTATCCGGCGCACCGAAAATCCGCGCCATGGAAATCATCGAAGAAGTCGAACCGAGCAAACGCGGCATCTACGGCGGCGCCGTGGGCGTGTGGAGCTTCAACAACGACATGGACTTAGCCATCGCCATCCGCACCGCCGTGATTAAAAACGATACGCTTTATGTACAAAGCGGCGCAGGCGTAGTGGCGGATTCCGTGCCCGAATCCGAATGGCAGGAAACACAAAACAAAGCGCGCGCCGTGATACGTGCCGCGCAAATGGTACAGGAAGGCTTGGATAATTAAATGTTGCAAACTGATTGGGAGAGTTACACAAAATGTCGTGCATTTTCAGTCCGTCTCAACCGAGCCTATCATTAAAATTTTATCTGCGGGATTCACTCACGAAACAAAAATTCAACCTCACCCCGACATTGCCCCCTTAAGGTCGCACAACAATTATTGTAAGTCAGGCTGGGAAGCTTTAATCTGGCTATTGCCGTTGTCAAAAGCAGTGGTCACTTGCTTGCATTTGCGCGGATAAACGGCACCACTTTCATCACATACGATGTCGCCGGGGACAAAGCCTGAAACCGCCGCTTATCTCAAAGCACCGTCAAAATGATTTGAAGGTTTTGTGAATCAAGGTACTCCGCCCATGCTGGCAACGCCGAATATTTTGCCTTTGTAAGGCAGGTATCATTGTTGCATGATGGTCAAATTGTCGGTGCGGTGGTAAGTAGCCCGATGGTAAAACGATAATCGCCCGGCAGAATGAATTGCTGCGACATTTGAACAATAAGCGGTTTCAGGCACCATCAACGCATGGAACCGCTTGGGCGTTGCGTTCCAACCTGTGGCCGGCAGTACGGATAAACTGTTGGGCTTGGACAATATTGTCAGCTGATAGCATCTAAACTGTTTCAGCCGATTTTAATCTTATTTTTATCAAACAACCCTGCTATGAAAAACAACCCTATCCTTCCTCCTGCTATGCTCGGTATTCTCGGCGGCGGCCAGCTCGGCCGTATGTTCACCATCGCTGCCAAAACCATGGGCTATCAAGTCACCGTGCTTGATCCTGATCCCAATGCACCGGCAGCAGAATTTGCCGACCTCCATCTTTGCGCACCATTTGATGATCAGGCTGCCTTAGCCGAATTGGCCCAATGCGCGGCGGTGACGACTGAATTTGAAAACGTCAATGCCGATGCCATGCGCTTTTTAGCCAACCACACCAATGTTTCCCCGAGCGGCGATTGTGTGGCGGTGGCGCAAAACCGTATTCAGGAAAAGGCGTGGATTCAAAAGGCCGGTTTGAAAACTGCGCCGTATCAGGCCGTCTGTAAAACAGAAGACATTACTGAAGAGAGCGCAGCATTTTTGCCGGGTATTTTAAAAACCGCCACACTCGGTTACGACGGCAAAGGCCAAATCCGCGTGAAAACCTTGGATGAGCTGAAAGCCGCTTTTGCCGAGCATGGCGGCGTAGATTGTGTGTTGGAAAAAATGGTTGATTTGCGCGGCGAAATTTCAGTGGTGGTCTGCCGTCTGAGCAGCGACAATGTGCAAACCTTCGACCCCGCAGAAAATATTCACGAGAACAGCATTCTGGCCTATTCTATTGTTCCGGCGCGTTTGAGTGCCGACATTCAGCAACAGGCGCGGCGGATGGCGCAGCGTTTGGCCGATGAATTGGATTATATCGGTGTGTTGGCGGTGGAAATGTTTGTCGTCGGCGACACGCATGAATTGGTGGTCAACGAAATCGCACCGCGTCCGCACAACTCCGGTCACCACACCATCGACGCTTGTGCGGTCAGCCAATTTCAACAGCAAGTGCGCATAATGTGCAATCTGCCGCCGGCTGACACCCGCCTGCTCTCGGCCTGCTGCATGGCGAATATTTTGGGTGATGTGTGGGGCGACGACGGCAGCGAACCGGATTGGCTGCCGCTGCAAAGTGATACGGCTTCTTTCCTGCACCTTTACGGCAAGAAAGCCGCGCGTGCAGGCCGCAAAATGGGGCATTTTGTCGCTTTAGCCAAGGATGCCGATGCGGCTTTTGCAAAAGCCCAAGCCTTACACGCCACATTGAAACGCGCTTAAGGGCTTTACAATCGTTTTCTGTTTTCAGACGGCATTTGCGCTACAATATGCCGTCTGAAAACGTCTGCATCGGGTCTGATTCTATATCCGACATTTTTTATTGACTGTTCAGACGGCCTTAAATCTTTTGTCCATGATTTAAACCAAAGACTGAGGCCTTTGCAAAACCCCGGATTTGAGTACAGTTCGAAGTTAGAGCAGAGCAGGAAGCGAAGACATATCATGAAGATAGGCAAGCTTTCGAGCAGCGCATAACGAAGAAATGTACCAAAGATGGGGAGTTTGCAAAGGTCTCAGGCCGTCTGAACCCTAAGTTCCCCCATCTTATGAAAGCTTTACTTGATTTCCTGCCCCTGATTGTTTTTTTCTACCTTTATAAAACCGTCGAGCCGACCGATACCAACCATCCGCTGCTGCAACTTACCGGCGCGGCGGGCAGCGACAATAACCACGTTTTAGCCGCTACCGCCGGTTTGATTATCGCCACAGTGTTGGTGTACGGCTATCAACTGGTGAAACAGAAATTCCGTCTGGAGCGCCAGCAATGGCTTGTATTGGCCATGACGGTGGTGTTCGGCGGTGTGACGCTGGCGTTAAGCGATGATTACTATATCCGCCTGAAAGCCGTATTGCTCAATGCCGCATTCGGCCTGGGCATGCTGGTGTCGCACTTTTTCTTCAACGACCGCCGCTCTGCCGTGCAAAAAATGTTTGATTCGGTATTGGTGCTCTCGGCCGATGGCTGGAAGAAACTCAATTGGGCTTGGGCGGGCATGTTTTTCCTGCTGGCCGCGCTGCATGCTTTTTTTGCCTTTGTGTTTGCCGGCGGCCGGTATTGGGGCGAATTCACCGCATTCGGTGATTTGATTGTGATGCTCAGCTGCATGGGCATTATGTTTTTCGTGTTGCGCAAGCATTTCAAAAGCGAATGGCGCTGACAAAAATTTCTGCCGCAAGGCCGTCTGAATATGCCGTGTTCCTGCTATAATCATCCTACCGATTGTTGATTTTTCAGACGGCCTTTCGGTATTACAGGCGGTCTGAACGTTGTAATGTGAACCCTGCCATGAATCTCTTCACCGTGCTCCGCCCCGCTACCGAAAAAGACTGCCCTTTCATTCACAGCGCGCATCTGCATGCCGTTCAATATACCTGTATCCGCAGTTACAACGAACGCGTATTGCAGGCATGGGAAAAATTGCTCGGTATGGAAAGCTATCACGCCACGATGGCCGATAAAACCAAGGCCTTGTGGGTGGTGGAATACCGTGACGCAATTCAAGGCTTTTTCCAAGTCGATTTCAAAGAAGCCCAACTTGACGCGCTCTATGTCCATCCTTTAATGCACAACAAAGGCTTAGGCACGGCGCTGCTGCAGCGTGCCGAGGAATTGGCGCACGACGCAGGCTTGAGCTTTTTAAAACTTTACGCTTCGCTCAATTCCGTGCCGTTTTACCGCTTAAACGGCTACGAATCCTTAGGCGAAGCGGTGCTGCCTTTAAACGAACATGTCAAAGTCAAATGCGAATTAATGCGCAAATATGTATAGCAGTAATCAGGCCGTTTTAAAGATTAGTGAACTACACCCCAAAAGTTGGGTTCCAACTTTTGGGGTGTAGTTCATCCTTTCCAGACGGCCTGAGACCTTTATTGTGTGGGTTTCAAACCGATTTATTCATAAAATCATCGCGTTTGATCAAAATATAAGCCAATACCACCGCTAACAATGCCGTGCCCGACCCAATAAATCCAATGCTGCCCAAACCCAGCCAAACGGTGACATAATGCCCCAACAGCGCACCGTCGCCGATACCAACATTATACAGCCCCGAATAAATCGACGTGGCAACATCGGTGGCATCAGAAGCAAAGTTCAACACTTTGGCAATCATCGACAAGCTGACTATACTGATGGCCAATCCCCAGACAAAACACAACACATACACCGCCCATGCCGAGCCGGCCAACGGCCACAGCAAAGCCGTCATCAATACCACAAAGGCCGCTGCGCCGATAAAGAATTGGCGCGGGAACTTGGCAAACCATTTACCGAACACAAACGAAGCCACAAAACCGGCTGCACCATACAGGCCCAACACAATCGTTACCTGCTCCGGCTTAAAGCCGCCGATTTGCAGCACAAACGGCTCGATATAGCTATACGCGGTAAAATGCGCAGTAATAATCAAAATGGTAAAGCCGTACAGCAGCATTAGATTTTTGCGTTTTACCAGTAAAGGTAGGCTGCTCAATGAGCCGGAATTCACACTCGGCAGCAAGGGCAAATTTTTCGCCAGCACAATCATCACCACCGCAGCACAAACGCCGATCAGCAAAAAGCTGATTTGCCACGAATAAAACTGTCCAATCACCCGCCCCAGCGGAATACCCATCACCATCGCCATCACCGTACCGGTACTCAACAAACCCAGCGCCTGTGTGCTTTTGCCTTGCGGCGCAACCCGCACGGCCAAAGACGCCGTAATCGACCAAAACACCGCGTGCGTCAGAGCAATACAAATCCGGCTGACAAATAACACGCTGAAATTCCATGCGAAAAAAGACAACAAATGCCCGACTACAAACACAGCAAACAAAACCAGCAAAAGCTTGCGGCGTTCAAAATTTTTGGTGGCCAGCATTAGCGGCAGTGACAACAACGCCACGATCCACGCATACACGGTCAGCATAATACCGGCTTCGGTGGAGGCCATACCGAAGGTTTGGCCAATGTCGCTCAACAGTGCAATCGGAATAAATTCGGTGGTGTTGAAAATAAACGCCCCCACCGCCAAGGCCAACACGCTCAGCCATTGTTTTTTCTCTTTTGCTGCCGACATAATCTTAATCTTCCCTATCAAAACAGGGGCGTTATTCTACTCCCTTCACACAATAATTAAAACAATAACAATTGCCTATATTTATTTTGATTTCAAATATTTCATATGATCTTTATAAGATAGATAGGCCGTCTGAAACAACACTTGACCCTTACCCCATGTTAAGGTTTATATTTTGATAACCTAACAAGCAAACGAAAGGAAAAATCATGGAAAGCATCACCTTAAACGTAGAAGGTATGACCTGCGGCGGCTGCGTGAAAAGCGTAACCCGCATTTTGGAAAACACCGACGGCGTTGCCAAAGCCGAAGTGAGCTTGGAAAACAAAAGCGCCGTGATTGAATTCGATGCCACCAAAACCAATGTCGATGCTTTAATCGAAGCGATTGAAGACGGCGGCTTTGATGCTTCGCTTTGATCATATGCTCAAGGCCGTCTGAAAACAGGATTTTCAGACGGCCTTTATCTTTGGGAATGCTTGACTTTAACCCATCATTAAGGTTTAAGCTTTCTATATCTCGTCATTAACTGGACAACGAAAATGAAACAAAAAGTCCGTTTCCAAATCGAAGGCATGACCTGCCAAGCTTGCGCCTCACGCATTGAGAAAGTATTGAACAAAAAAGACTTTATCGAAAGCGCGGGTGTGAATTTTGCCAGCGAAGAAGCGCAGGTCGTCTTTGACGACAGCCGCAGTTCAATAGCCGACATCACGCGAATCATCGAAAAAACCGGTTTCGGCGCGCAACAAAAAACTGATACGCTGCCTAAAGCCGACAGCGGCGAACCAGTGCATATCGGATGGCGTTTGTGGCTGTTGCTGGCCATTAATGCCCCGTTCCTCATCGGCATGTCAGGCATGATGATTGGCCGCCACGATTGGATGATGCCTGTCATGTGGCAATTTGCCTTAGCCAGCATTGTGCAGCTTTGGCTCGCGATTCCGTTCTACAAAAGCGCATGGGCTTCGATTAAGGGCGGCTTGGCCAACATGGATGTGCTGGTCACCACCGGCACGGTGTCGATTTATCTTTATTCGGTGTATATGATGTTCCAACACCGCGGCATGGGGCACGACGGCATGGCGCATGTGTATTTTGAAGCGGGCGTGATGGTAATCGGCTTTGTGTCGCTGGGTAAATTTTTGGAACATCGTACCAAAAAATCCAGCCTCAACAGCTTATCGCTGATGCTGAAACTCACGCCAAGCAAAGTGAATGTTCAGCGCAACGGGACATGGCACTCATTGTCTTTAGACCAAGTGCAGACCGGCGATATGCTGCGCGCCAACCATGGGGAGCGCATTGCCGCTGACGGCGTGGTCGAAAGCGGCAGCGGCTGGACAGACGAAAGCCACCTGACCGGTGAATCCAATCCCGAAATGAAACAACAAGGCAGCAAGGTTTTGGCCGGTGCGCTGGTCACCGACGGCAGCTTGATTTACCGCGCTACGCAATTAGGCAGCCACACTTTACTGGGCGACATGATGAACGCGCTTTCCGAGGCGCAAGGCAGCAAAGCGCCGATTTCGCGCATGGCCGATAAAGTAGCGGCGGTGTTTGTGCCGGTGGTGGTCGGCATTTCGCTGCTTACGTTCGCGCTCACATGGAGCCTAAAAGGCGATTGGCAGGCCGGCTTGATGCATGCGGTGGCCGTGTTGGTGATTGCCTGCCCCTGCGCACTGGGTTTGGCCACACCGGCAGCGATTATGGTCGGCATGGGCAAAGCGGTGAAACACGGCATTTGGTTTAAAGATGCCGCCTCGATGGAGGAATCGGCACATGTCAACGCCGTGGTGTTCGACAAAACCGGCACGCTCACCGAAGGCCGACCGCAAGTGGCGGCGGTTTATCTGATGCTGGATAGCGGTTTTGACGAAGATGATTTGTTCCGCATCGCCGCTGCCGTCGAGCAAAATGCGACTCATCCGCTTGCCAACGCGATTGTTTCGGCTGCCTTAGCGCGCAATTTGGATTTACCGCCAACCAGTCAGGCACAAACGGTAGTCGGCGCCGGCATTTCCGCAAAAATCAGCGGTTTGGGCTTGGTGAAAGTCGGCAAAACCAATTACGCCAATTTGACCTTACCGGCTGATTTAGACGGCGTATGGCCAATTGCCAGCCTGGTAGCGGTATCGGTTGACGACCGCCCTGTCGGCGCATTCGCCTTAGCTGATGCACTGAAAAGCGACACCGCCGAAGCAATACGCCGTCTGAAAGCACATGATATCGAGGTGTATGTGATGAGTGGCGACAATCAAAATACCGTCGAATACATCGCCACGCAACTGGACATTGAACACGCGTTCGGCAACATGAGTCCGCGCGATAAAGCGGCGGCGGTGCAAAAACTCAAAGACGAAGGCAAAGTTGTCGCCATGGTCGGCGACGGTATCAACGATGCCCCTGCTTTGACTGCCGCTAATGTCAGCTTTGCCATGAAAGGCGGCGCCGATGTGGCCGAACACACCGCTTCGGCCACGCTGATGCAGTATTCGGTTAACCAATTGGTCGATGCCCTGCTCATTTCCCGCGCCACTTTGAAGAACATCAAGCAAAACCTGTTTTTCGCCTTTTTCTACAATATTCTCGGCATCCCGCTGGCCGCTTTGGGTTTTCTCAGCCCGGTGATTGCCGGTGCGGCCATGGCAATGAGCTCGGTATCGGTATTAACCAGTGCTTTACGTTTGAAACACGTGAAAATTGACTGATGCCGTATCCAAAAGGTCGGAAGCCGTCTGAACACTGTGTGTATCAGACGGCCTTTTTTCGTTTATAATCGCTTTTATTTTTTGATGGAAACCCGACCATGGAAATGATGGCCGCAATGAATATCTTTTTAATTGCGTTGTTGATTTTTACCGTATTATTGGTATGGTCGCGCAATTGGAAACGCAAACAGGCTTATTTGGAACACATCAAAAGCAAACCGGATACATTTGAATGGATCAGCAAAAACCTTACCGGCGTAGAAATCAAAGATTTAAAAGCCGTGGCCGACCGCTTTGGTCTGCCCATGTTGCAAGCCAAACAATTAATTGATTTTTATCGTCAAAATCATCAAGCCAAATAAGCTTTACAAAACCCGGCCTGGTGATTTAACCCATGTTAAGGCCGTCTGAAATAATTAATATTATAATGTTAATTATTTCAGACGGCCTTAACAGCAGGGGGGAAACATGACGGTTTATCTTATTGGCGACTCAATCCGACTGGGCTATGAAGCTACGGTGCAAGCTGCCCTACCCGATGTCGCTGTTCTCTCACCGGTCAACAATTGCCGCTCATCACATGATGTGTTGCGGCATATCGAACAATGGACGCAAGGCGCACAGGCCGGGGATATTATTCACCTAAACTGCGGTCTGCACGACATCCGCTACAATGTCGGAAGCCACAAGCCCTTAACCAATCTCCAAACCTACCAAGCCAATCTGCGACACATTTTTAGCCGCTTGCGGCAAGCCGGGGCACAAATTATTGGGCAAGCACACCTTTTTTGCAAAGCGTACACAATGTCACCAAATCATCGCGCCGCTATCTGAAAGATGTTCAAACCTATAACCAAATAGCCCAAGACTTGGCACATGAATTCGGTTTTGCCATTAATGATTTATATGGGTTGATGTTTGTACAGGACTTAACCGCGCTGACTGTCTGCGACGGGCTGCATTTCAATGAATTTGGCAATGAAATATTAGGCAATGCGGTAGCTGAATCGATTCGGAAAATGATTTTGTAAATGAATTAATCAAAATGAGGCCGTCTGAAACTTAATGCTTCAGACGGCCTTTTCCGCGGTATTCAATTTCGGATGGTCTGAGATACGTGCAAAACCTCAAGAACCACCAATAAAACCCTAAAGCCGTCATTCCCGCGCAGGCGGGAATCCATCGCACCATCCAAGAAACCTATTTTATTCAACAATTTGCTATGATTTAAAATGGATTCCCGCCTGCGCGGGAATGACGTCGGTTTTTTGTGTGCTAGCTTTTGAAGGAGTTTTGTAAAGGTTTCGACCTACTCGCGCATCACTTCTTCAATATCCGCCACCCTTTTCGGTGCCAACACAGTGTAATTTTCACAACCGCTTTCGGTTACCAACACATTGTCTTCAATGCGGATACCAGTATTGTGGAAGGCTTCAGGAATATCATCGGCCGCGGCAATATATAAGCCCGGCTCGATGGTGCTGCACATGCCCGGCCGCAGCAATAAAGGCTTGCCATCATGCCAGCGCTTGCCGACATCATGCACATCCAAGCCGACCCAATGACCCAAGCCGTGCATGTAGAAGCGCTGATAGGCTTGCGATTCAATGTTGCCGTCAACCGTGCCGCGCAATAATTTTTGATCAATCAAGCCTTGTACCAAAATTTTCAACGCAATCAGGTGAATCTCACGCCAATCGACATTCGGTTTCACGGCGGCAATAGCCGCTTCATTGGCGGTCAACACGACTTCGTAAATGTCTTTTTGCGCCGCGGTAAATTTACCGTTTACCGGAAAAGTACGCGTGATGTCGCCGGCGTAAAAAGCGTATTCGGCACCGGCATCAATCAGCAGCAAATCACCGTCTTGCAACGCATCTTTGTTGTCAACATAGTGCAGGCAGCACGCGTTTTTACCTCCTGCCACAATGCTGTTGTAAGACGGAAAGCGCGCACCATGACACATGAATTCGTACAGGATTTCCGCTTCGATTTGCAGCTCATTCATACCCGGGCGTGTTTTCTGCATGGCTCGGATATGCGCCAATGCGCTGATTTCACCTGCTTTTTTCAAGAGTGCAATTTCATGTTCGTCTTTGATCAGCCGCATACCGTCCAATAGCGTCGCCAAATCGGCCAAATTTTCCGGTGCATAAGTATTGGTTTGAATACGGCGGCCGGCACTTTGCTGCACGCTGTGCCAGTTGGCCATCACTTCCTTATCGTGTTCGGGATATAAGCCCCACAAGGCATACAGGCTCTTTTTATTCAGCAGTGCTTGGGTTAGTTTCGCCGGCCATTCGCTGTTGGCATAGGCTTCATCAAAACCGAAAACTTCCAGCGCCGCTTCAGGCCCATATCTGAAACCATGCCAAATTTCGCTTAAAGCATCTTTTTCGCGACAAAACAAAATGCTTTTTTGCGTCGCACCATCCAACAACAACACCGCTTGCGGCTCGTCAAATCCGGTCAGGTAATGAAAATAGCTGTCTTGACGGAACGGGAATTCAGTATCGTTGCTGCGGCGTTGTTCCGGCGAAGCAAACAAAACCGCCACGCCTTCGCTGCCGATTTGTTGCAGCACGAGCTGGCGGCGTTGGATAAACGGAGTATTGTTCATCATGTTTCCTTAAGGCCGTCTGAAATTTTTAAAGCCCTTCAGACGGCCTCATTATTATTAATATGATTTACAATCAAAGACTAATCAGGTGATTTCAAAGTTTGGGCCTGCTTGATTTTTCGGGCAAACCACAAAGCTGCCGCTGCGCCGCACACATCAGCGACCGCATCCCAAAACGAGCCTTCGCGTGTTTGCGTAAACATTGCCTGTCCACACTCACTGGCTGCGGCAAACACCACAGCAAAAATCATCAGGCCTCGATACGGAATCGGCCGTTTATCGGTCATATATGCTTTGGCCAGCAGCCAAAATTGTGCGAAAAACAAAGCAAAATGCGCCACTTTATCGAAATTCGGAAACGGTGGCACACCGCCTGTTGATTCACGAAACAGCAGTGAATAAATGATCGCGGCAAACCAAAGCGCGGCCAATGTGGTAAATTTATTGCGCGGCAAGGTCATTTTCACCCTCTTCGTCCAGCCATATTTGGCAGATTTTGGCCAAGCGCACGAATTTACCACCGCGCCCGTTTAGCAAATCACACCATTGCACCACTTCTTCTCGGCTTGGGGCATCATCCAAGCTGCACTCATATAATAAAAAATCAAGCGTTTCTTCGACTGTGCCAACGCTTTCGGTTTCAATCAAATCAATCAATTCTCTCATGGTTTAGGCCGTCTGAAATATAGGGTTATCGACTGTGTAAAAAACGCTGAGCTTCTTCAAATTCACCCGCAGTCAGCAGCGGTATGCCTTTGATGGATTTATTGACTGAATCTTCAATCAGCTGGCGGTGTTCGGCGCTCGGTTTGTTCAACACGTAAGCCGGCACCAACGCCTTATCGCCCGGATGATCAATGCCCAGACGCAGGCGGTAGAAATTCGGCGTACCCAATCGGGCTTGAATGTCTTTCAAGCCGTTGTGGCCGCCATTACCACCGCCGAGCTTGAATTTAATGCGGCCGCATTCGATGTCGAGTTCATCGTGCACCACCAGAATTTCTTCGGGTTCAATCTTGTAAAACTGTGCCAAGGCCGCCACCGCCTGACCGGAACGGTTCATAAACATCATCGGCTTAATCAGCCAAACATCACCTTCCGAACGGCTCACCCGCGCCACTTCCCCGAAGAATTTTTTCTCCTCTTTAAACGTCGCCTTCCATTGCCACGCCAATTCATCCAGCAGCCAAAAGCCGACATTGTGACGGGTTGCTTCATATTCTTTACCGGGGTTACCCAGACCGACGATCATTTTGATTGGGGTAGACATAATTTTCTCGTTGGTGTGTGTTTCTTACGAAGGCCGTCTGAAATTGAATGGTTCAGACGGCCTCAAACTTCAATCTTCCTGATTTTGTACACGCTGTCTTCGCGCTTCTTTCGGATCAATCGACAAAGGTCGATACACTTCAATGCGGTCTTTATCGCGCAATAGGGTATCGTCTTTGGTCAGTTTCCCGAAAATGCCGAGCTTGGCCGAATGCAAATCCAAATCGGGAAACTCCTTTTCCAAACCGCTTTGCAAGACAGCTTGACGAATGGTGGAGCCCTTGGCTACCCGCATGGTTTTCAGCACTTGCTTGTCGGGCAAGCCGTACACGATTTCAATGTTAAGCATAGCGGCGGTCAGCCTCTTTAACAAATGCGTCCACCAAGGTGCCGGACAGATGATTAAATACCGGCGAAATCATCGCCGATAAAATCGAACTGTTGAATTCGTATTCTAATTTGAATTCAATTTGGCACATATCATCACCCAAATCAACAAACCGCCATGTCCCGCGCAGGGTTTTAAACGGCCCTTCCAACAAATCCATTTTGATTTCTTGACCGGGAACATTGTGATTATGCGTGGCAAACGATTGACGAACGCCCATATAGTCCATAAACAGGCGCGCTTTCAATTCGGTATCGGTGCGCCCGATGATTTCGGTTTTGCTGTACCACGGCAGGAATTTCGGATAATCCTCCACCCGGTCAACCAACTCAAACATCTGCTTGGCGCTGTGTAACACCAACACGCTTTTTTCTACTGTTTTCATGGTGGAATTAAGCTTAGCAAAAGTACCATTATAAACGAATTTGCCGGTCTTTTCAGACGGCCTGAAGGAATAATCTTCAATATTTATGTTATTTTTACTTCGCCTCGATTGTTTCGGATATGAAAAAAACGGCAGCGTTGACGCTGCCGTTTCATATACCGGTTATGGCTTGCTCACACCCGAATCATTACTGGAAGAATGCTCAGGTTTCACATTTTGCACTTCGGTTTGCGGACCTTCAGGCGTAATCACCATCACCTGCTCCGGCTCGCCTTTTTCTTCTTCAGACTCATCTTTACGCAAATTGTGGCTGTAATCTTTTGGCGGACTAGGCTGCTCGCCTGCCATGATTTCCAATACCTGATCGCGATCGATGGTTTCCCAATCCATCAGTGCTTTACACATGGTTTCCATTTTATCTCGGTTCTCATCCAAGATTTTATAGGCCACGGCGTATTGCTCATCCAAAATACGGCGGATTTCGGCATCCACATCTTGCTGGGTTTTCTCGGAAATGTTTTGCGAACGGGTCACGCTGCGGCCCAAGAACACTTCACCTTCATTTTCTGCATAAACCATTACACCCATTTTATCGCTCATGCCGTAGCGGGTAACCATTTCGCGGGCAATTTGCGTAGCGCGCTCGAAGTCATTGGAAGCGCCGGTAGAAATACGGCCGACAAAAATATCTTCGGCAATACGACCACCAAACAGAATCGCGATTTGGCTCAGCATTTGGTCTTTATACATGCTGATGCGGTCGCGTTCCGGCAACTGCCAAGTCAAGCCCAAGGCTCGGCCGCGCGGCATAATGGTGACTTTATGCACCGGATCGGTGAAATCCAAGCTCTCGGCAACAATGGCATGACCCGATTCATGGTAAGCCGTCGCACGTTTTTCATCTTCATGCATCACCATTGAGCGGCGCTCAGGACCCATGTAGATTTTGTCTTTGGCATCTTCAAAATCGCTTTGATCGACTTTGATTTTATTGCGGCGACCGGCAAACAAAGCTGCTTCGTTCACTAAGTTGGCCAAATCGGCACCGGAGAAACCCGGGGTACCGCGCGCCAATGAAGTCAAATCAACCGACTCATCCAAAGGCACTTTTTTAGCATGCACTTTCAAAATCTGCTCGCGGCCACGGATATCCGGCAACGGCACCACGACTTGACGGTCGAAACGACCCGGGCGCTGCAAAGCAGGGTCCAATACGTCCGGACGGTTGGTTGCGGCAATCACAATCACGGTTTGATTGCTTTCAAAGCCATCCATCTCAACCAGCAACTGGTTCAAAGTTTGTTCGCGTTCATCGTTACCACCACCCAAACCGGCACCACGCTGGCGACCTACGGCATCAATCTCATCAATAAAGATGATGCAAGGCGAATTTTTCTTGGCTTGTTCAAACATATCGCGCACACGGCTGGCACCGACACCGACGAACATTTCCACGAAATCCGAACCGGAAATGCTGAAGAACGGCACACCTGCCTCACCGGCAATTGCTTTGGCCAGCAAGGTTTTACCTGTACCCGGACTACCGGCCAGCAAAATACCGCGCGGCACACGGCCACCCAAGCTTTGATAGCGGGTTGGCGCTTTGAGGTAATCAACAATTTCCTGAACTTCTTCTTTGGCTTCATCGCAACCGGCCACATCAGCAAAAGTCACTTTGTTGGCATCTTTATCCAACAATTTGGCGCGGCTCTTACCGAATGAAAACGCACCGCCTTTACCACCGCCACCGCTTTGCATACGCATGAAGTAGAACCATGCACCGATCAACAGCAATACCGGCAACAGGCTGAAGAACAAGCTGCCGAGCATGCTCGGTTTTTCTTCAGGTGTCACTTTGACGCGGACATCTTTATCCAATAAAGTCTGAATCAGCTTATCGTCAAGCGGCGCATTAGTGAAAAACGAAGTTTTATCGGCGCGCTCACCTTTGATCAGATAACCGCTCACGACCGAACCTTCGATATTCACGCTGGTCACTTCACCGTTGTTTACCTGTTGGATAAACTGCGAATATTCGATTTGTTGTTTATTTTCCTGCTTGTCATTAATGGCATTGAATGCCGCCATAAGGCAGACACCCAGCACCAACCAGACCAATACATGTTTAATGGTATTCCCCACTGAATCAGGCTCCATATATAAAGGTAAACGAAAGAAACGATTTTAATGCACGCTGCCCATATTGTCAGCGTTTATTTTTGCCCAATAAATAAATCTCACTGGAACGATTGCGGGAAGCCTCAGGCTTGCGCGTTTGCACCACGGCAAAAATTTCCCGCATGGCCGCCAGATATTCCTGATAGCCTGTGCCCTGAAATACTTTAACCAAAAAATCACCGCCTGTTTTCAAATGGTTGACAGCAAAATCCAAAGCCAATTCGCATAAATAAAAGCTCTTGGCCTGATCGGTCACGGCATTACCCGACATATTGGGTGCCATATCGCAAATTACAAGGTCTAAGGGGCGATTATCCAACAGCGACTCAAATTGCGCCAACACATCGTCCTCGCGAAAATCCCCCTGAATAAATGAAACACCGTCGATTTCATCCATCGGCAAAATATCCAAAGCAAATACCTGGCCGTTTTTACCAACTAATTTGGCCGCCACCTGCGACCAACTGCCCGGTGCGCTGCCTAAATCAGCCAAAATCGTGCCCGGCTTAATGAGCTTGTCTTTTTCATTGATTTCCAAAAGCTTATAAGCTGCACGCGCACGATAGCCGTCTTTTTGTGCCATGTGGACATAATGGTCGTTCACATGTTCGTTGAGCCATGCTTTGGAGGATTTGGAACGTACTGCCATAGTGTGTGAATGTGAAAATTGAATGGCGCTATTGTACGTTATTTTCTCGCAGCCCGCCGTTAAATCGCGTACAATATCAGATTATTATTTTTTAATTTAAGCAATACAAACATGTCTGACGATAAATTAAGCACCAAAGAAATTTTGGAACTCAAAGCCCGCGCGCATCACCTGAATCCGGTGGTGATGATCGGCCAACACGGTTTGACAGAATCTGTAATCAAAGAAACCGATGCCGCGCTCACCGCCCACGAATTGATTAAAGTGCGCGTATTGGGTGACGACCGTCAAGAGCGCGTAGAAATCTGCAATGCATTGTGCGAAGCAGTGGACGCACAATTGGTGCAACACATTGGCAAATTATTGGTTTTATGGCGTAAAAACTTAGAAATGTAAGCCGATTAAACAATTGCATTATAAAGGCCGTCTGAAAAAATGATTTTCAGACGGCCTTTTGATTTTCCAATTCATTAATTCATTTCCATTCAAGAGCAGAAATCCGCCAAATCAGCACCAATGCCAAAATCGCGCAAATCATATAAATCAAACTGGAAATACCGTGCCACATACCGAATGAACCGCCAGTTAAGCTAAGCAGCCAATTGGTAGTTTGGGTTTTATGCGCTTCAATCACCGGCGTGACCAAAAATTGATTGACAGCCAAACCGAGCCACAATGCTGCAATCAACTTGCCGTTTATCGAGCGTATATTGTGCGCCGCTGCTACACGTTTACCGGCAAAATACACCAGCGCCCAAACCACCAAACCCGTGCAAGACACCACATTAAACAACTCTCCCGCAATCGCACCGGCCTGTAATTTAGGCAAAATTTCAAACAACACCGGCGCAGCGATATAGCCCGCCATCATTTGCATGCCCAGCCATATGCCGGCTAACGCAACAACCGATTTATTCATACTGCCCTCCTTTGATTCAGACCAAGACCTTTGCAAAATCTCTATTTTTAGCGCATTT
This sequence comes from Neisseria weixii, assembly GCF_042658245.1. Taxonomy (NCBI): domain Bacteria; kingdom Pseudomonadati; phylum Pseudomonadota; class Betaproteobacteria; order Neisseriales; family Neisseriaceae; genus Neisseria; species Neisseria weixii. Next base: position 10,234 of record NZ_JBHSPY010000002.1, on the reverse strand, counting down.
CTTCGTTATGCACTACTCGAAAGCTTGCCTATCCGATTGATATATCTTCACTTTCTGCACTATTATAACTTCGAACAGCACTCAAACCTGAGGATTTCCAAAGGTCTCAGGCCGTCTGAAAACAAATCCTTTCAGACGGCCTGATAATCCGTAATCGAATCTTTGATTAATTAAATATATTGCACCGAAATAATATCGTATTCGCGCACACCGCCCGGCGCCTGTACTTCTGCTATATCACCCTCTTCTTTGCCGATTAAAGCACGGGCAATCGGCGAACCGACGTAAATTTTGCGCTCTTTAATATCGGCTTCATCTTCACCGACGATTTGGTAGGTAACCTGCTCTTCGGTTTCCAAATCTTCCAAAGTCACGGTGCTGCCGAACACGATTTTGCCTTCGGCATGGATTTCAGCCGGGTTGATGATGTGTGCCAAAGAAAGTTTGTTTTCCAATTCGGAAATACGGCCTTCGATGAAACCTTGACGTTCTTTGGCGGCTTCGTATTCCGCGTTTTCCGACAAATCACCGTGCGAACGCGCTTCGGCAATCGCTTCAATCACTTCCGGACGGGCAACGCTTTTCAAGTATTGTAATTCTTGTTTCAATAATTCTGCACCGCGCACGGTCAATGGAATTTTTTGCATGGTATGTTCTCCGCAAAGCGTTTATACGTTTCTTCATTGATGGTGTCACGCCCACGGTCGGTCAGACCGCGGGCGCAAAATAAAAATACAAGCCGCCTGTGTTCGGCGGCTTGTTCGTAAAAATTGAATAGTGTTATTGTACCACCAAACCTGAAAACCGCAATGCTAAAAAGGGATTTCAAGGTGATTCGTGGCTTATTGGTCACACAAGCACAGGCCGTCTGAAACAAATTGAATCGATCTTGTCGGGCTGTCTGCTTGTGCCAATCATTAAAACGGAATATCGTCGTCAATATCGTCAACCGGAGCAGCCGGTGCAGTTGGCGCGCGGCGTGCCTGTGCAGCCGGTGGCGCGCTTGGTGCTTCTTGCTGATGAGCCGGAGCAGATTGGTAAGAGTGCTGCGGTGCAGATTGTTGGTAACCGCCTTGAGAACCTTGATAGCCGCCTTGATCATAGCCTCCGTCATCATAAGGTACGCCGCCTGAATTGTCATTTCGGCTACCCAGCATTTTCATTTCGCTGGCGATGATGTCGTAAGCAGTGCGCTCAATGCCGTCTTTGCCTTGGTATTTGCGGCTTTGAATGCGGCCCTCCAAATACACTTGGCTGCCTTTGCGCAGATACTGGCCGGCAATTTCAGCCAAGCGGCGGTACATGGTGATGTTGTGCCATTCGGTACGTTCTTGGCGCTGGCCGTTACGGTCGTTCCAGGTTTCACTGGTGGCCACGCTGAAGTTGCACACCGCCTCACCGTTGGGCATGTAACGGACTTCCGGATCGCGTCCCAAGCGGCCGATAAGGATGACTTTATTCAATGACATATCAATCTCCTGAAATGATTTTTTCCACTGCCGGCAGGTCGAAACCTTTTTGCAGCGCTTTAATATAAACGGTTTGTTTGTCTTGGCTGAACGTCACTGCTTCCACACCGGATAATCCGGTCAGCGCATGGTAAAGCGCGTCGGTTCGCCCCTGCCATTGCGGCTGTACCGCATAAGCAATATTCTTCACAGGCTTGGGCGCAGGTGACACCCAAGCAACCAGCAACCATAGCAACATCAACGCGCTGCAAAAGGCAAACACGCCGTTGAAGCCGTAATGCTGAAACAAGACCCCGCCAACCATACCGCCGGCAAACAGGCCGATGGATTGCATGGTATTGTATACTCCCATTGCCGTACCCTTCAAATCCGACGGCGCGATTTTCGACACCATCGACGGCAGACTGGCTTCCAACACATTAAAACCGATAAAATAAATAATCATAAACGCCGTAATGAGCCAAATGGAGCTCAAGCCGAACATCAAAGCGATTTGTGCCGAAGCGATACACGCAATACCAAAAATAAACACTTGTTTCAGTTTATTGCGTGTTTCACCCACGATAATAAGAGGCACCATCAATACCAAACCGATGATGGTCGCCGGCAGATACACTTTCCAATGTTGGGTTTTATGCAAGCCCAATGCCTCCATGGCAAACGGCAAGGTAGTAAACAGCGCCATTTGCGCCACGTGCAGCGCGAAAATGCCGAAATCCAAACTTAATAATTGGCGGTTTTTCAATACTTCGGCCACCCGAGCCGGCTGTGCCTGCGCATCATCGTGTACGCGGGACTGCTTGGGATTAGGCGTCATCCATGCCACCACGCCTATGCTGCTTACTGTCAGCACACCGGTCAGGGCAAACAAACCCTGCACGCCAACCCAGGCTGCCATCATCGGTGCCAGCACCAGGCTCACAGAGAAAGTCAAACCGATGCTCAAACCGATCATCGCCATAGCACGGGTGCGCACTTCATCTCGCGTCAAGTCGGCCAATAAAGCCGTCACCGCTGCACTCACCGCACCCGCCCCCTGCAAAGCGCGTGCCACCACCAGCATGGGTAAAGAATCGGCCACTGCAGCCATGAAACTGCCGGCAGCAAAGATAATCAGGCCGATGTAAATCACTTTTTTGCGGCCAAACTTATCCGAGGCCATACCCATCGGCAATTGCAATAATGCCTGCGTCAAGCCGTAGATGCCCATCGCCAAGCCGATTAAGGCTTTGTTGTTTTCTGCACCGGGCAAGGTTGCCGCATACAAAGCCAACACTGGCAGCACCAAAAACATGCCCAGCATGCGCAGCGCATAAACACCCGAAAGCGTCGTACTGGCACGCCATTCGTGTGGAAACATTTGTATGCGGTTATCTCTAGCCATCATTATTTTTCAGACGGCCTCATGAAGCATCAGGCCGTCTGAAACCTAAAAAGTCGTTGTCGTTAACGGAAAGATTATACAGGATTCAAATTTCTTTGCATTTGCTTTATCGCAGCCGCCTGATTTCGTATGTGAAATCCATCAGCCATGCCATTGCCAGCGGTTGCGCCACGCACCCAAAACGGCATTGGGATATTTGTTGCTGCCCAAGCTGCCGTTAAACCGCGCCAAAGCACGCGTCAAATTGCCTTTTTCCACATTATTGTAGTGGCGCAAAATGGTGCAACCGTAGCGAAGATTGGTGCGGATGTCGAAAAGATTGTGTGAAGGTTTGCCGATATAGTTTTTCCAAAACGGCATGACCTGCATCAAACCGCGCGCGCCCACGCCGCTGATGGCATATTGGCGAAATGCGCTTTCCACTTCAATCAAGCCCAATACCACTTGCGGATCCAATCCGGCCCGGCTGGCTTCGTAGTGGATATTAATGAGTAAACGGCGGCGTTCTACGCCATCGGGCACAAATCTGGCCATGCGTGACGACATGGTTTGCAGCCAGCGCTCGCCCTCAGCTGCATTAGCAAATATCAAACGTGCCGGGTTGACATTATTAATCGAGCCGCGCATCACCGAAGCCACGTCATCCGACAAAGTTTCTTCCCGTTGCGCACCGGCAACGGCCAAAGCAGGGCTAAAAAGCAACGCGCCGCCCGCAACCAGCAAGCGGCGGCGTGACAAAGAGGGTTCGACAATCAGATGAGCAGTTTTTTCCATAAGCTAACGTATTGTGTTTAAAGATGTTATGAATATAGGATTTGCACCTTTTAACAGGCCGTCTGAATCTCCGGTTTATTTTTTCAGACGGCCTATTATATGAGTATCTTTGCATTGAATCAAAGGATATCCACATTAGGGGATGACAGTATTTTTTGCACCATGTAACATAATGTCTTCATTCCACACCCACCCTATTCACTCTCCTATGACAGCTCCCAGCTCAAATCTTCTTGCTTCTGTGGACTTAGGTTCCAACAGCTTCCGCCTGCAAATCTGTGAGAACAACAATGGCCAACTGAAAGTAATTGATTCTTTTAAACAAATGGTGCGCTTTGCCGCCGGTTTGGACGAGCAGAAAATCCTCAGCGAAGAATCGCAAGAGCGCGCCTTAGAATGCTTAGCCAAATTCGGTGAGCGTCTGCAAGGTTTCCCGCCCGAGCAAGTACGTGTGGTGGCCACCAACACCTTCCGCGTAGCCAAAAACATCGCCCAATTTATCCCGAAAGCCGAAGCCGCCTTGGGCTTTCCGATTGAAGTGATTGCCGGCCGCGAAGAAGCGCGTTTGATTTACACCGGTGTGGTGCACACCCTGCCGCCCAATGGCGACCGCATGTTGGTTATCGACATCGGTGGCGGTTCGACTGAATTTATCATTGGATCAGACCTGAAACCGACCAACACCGAAAGTTTGGCATTAGGCTGTGTCACCTACAGCATGCGTTTTTTCCAAAACAAAATCACTGCCAAAGATTTCCAAGCCGCCATTTCCGCCGCACGCAACGAAATCCAGCGCATCAGCAAAATAATGAAGCGTACCGGCTGGGATTTCGCCGTCGGCACTTCCGGTTCGGCCAAATCCATCCGTGACGTGTTGGCTGCCGAATATCCGCAAGAATCCGACATCACTTACGAAGGCATGAAAAAGCTTGCCGACCGCATCATCGATGCCGGCTCGGTGAAAAAAGCCAAGTTGAACGATTTGAAACCTGAACGCGCCGAAGTATTCGCCGGCGGTTTGGCCGTGATGATGGCTGCTTTTGAGGAGCTGGAAATCATAAAAATGATGGTTACCGAAGCGGCATTGCGCGATGGCGTGTTCTACGATTTCATCGGCCGTAAATTAAACGCCGATATGCGCGACCAAACCACGGCCGAATTCCAAAAACGCTACCATGTCAGCCAAAACCAAGCCAAGCGCGTATCGGAAACGGCGCAAGCGTTTATGGAAAATATGTGTTTGGCGCTGAATGTGCCGGTGCAGGATTTGGCCAATTGGAAGCAATTCCTGTGCTGGGCCGGTTTGCTGCACGAAATCGGTTTGGACATCGCGCACACCGGCTACCACAAGCATTCGGCCTATATTTTGGAATACGCCGATATGCCCGGTTTTTCGCGCAAAGAACAAATCATCTTGTCGAAATTGGTGCTCGGCCATCGTGGTGATTTGAAAAAAATGGCCGACATTGTCGGCGACGATCAAATGCTGTGGTACGCCATTTTATCGCTGCGCTTGGCCGCACTCTTCTGCCGCGCACGCCTGCCGCTCGAATTACCGAACCAACTTCAGTTCCGCACCAATAAAGACAAGCAAAGCGTCTTGCTGCGCATCAGTGCCGATTGGCTCGATAAGCATCCTTTGATTGCTTCGGCATTGGAATACGAAAGCCAGCAATGGAACAAAATCAACCAACCTTTTGATGTGCAAACTTTGTAAATCAAATAAGCAAGTCGAGACCTTTGTAAAATTTGGCTTAAAGCAGTACATTTTCAAGTTTGAAAGAATCAAAGCCGTCTGAATTTCAGACGGCTTTTTTATATTTTCATTCTAGAATGACTTTTCTGCCATTTATTAAACGATTCCAATACCCGCTCAAGCAGGTTTTGCAATTGCATCCACTCTTCATCGGATAAATCGGCAAACATTTCTTTTTCCAAATTGTGGCCGATGGTTTCCGCCACCAACCATACTTCTTCGCCGCGTTTACTCAAATGCAGACATTGGCGGCGGTTATCGCGCTCATCTACCGTGCGGGTATCAGACCGCGCTGCTCCAACGCAGCCAAATTTTTAGACAACAGCGTTTTATCCAACTCCAAATTTTCCAGCAGCTCCGTCGGCGTACTGCCGGGCATGTCGTGGAGCAAACGCAAAACACGCAATTCACGGATTTTCAAGCCGACGGCATCATGATAATAAACATCGGCCGCTTTAATCGCCGCCGAACTGATTTGCACTAACCGGTAAGTCAGGTATGCCATGATTTCTCCTTTGTGATGATTCTATTTATTTTCCGATTATTTTCAGACGGCCTGCCATTCTCATATTAACGTAATCAAGACCGGGATCTTGCAAAATCTTCATCTTTGGCACATTTCTCCGTTATTCGCTGCTCGAAAGCTTGCCTGTCTTCATGATGCCTGCGCTTTCTGTGCTGCCCTAACTTCGAACCGTACTCAAATCCGAAGTTTTGCAACGGTCTCGGCCGTCTGAAAACCTAATTTGTTTTCAGGCGGCCTTGCGACATTGCTTAATACTTAAGGGCAAGGATTGCTTATTTCCGCATGTACGCCATTAATCGCATTCAATACATCTTCGCCCAACACCACCTCAGCTGTGGCGATGTTTTCGCATAATTGTTCCATTGTGGTCGCGCCGATGATGTTACTGCCGACAAATGCTTGCTGCGTCACAAACGCCAAAGACAACTGCGTCAGCGTCAAACCTGCATCTCCGGCGATTTTGGCGTAACGTTCGACCGCTTCTTCCGCTTTCGGCTTGGTGTAGCGTTGGAAACGTTCAAACAAGGCCAAGCGGCTGCCTTCGGGTTTCGCGCCGTGGCGGTATTTTCCGGTCAACACGCCAAACGCTAGTGGTGAGTAAGCCAGCAGCGGAATGTCTTCGCGCAATGAAATTTCGCTCAAGCCCACTTCGTAGCTGCGGTTGAGCAGGTTATACGGATTTTGTACCGAAGCCACCCGCGGCAAATCAGCGTTTTGCTCGTGTCGGTTGAGATAGCGCATGGTGCCCCACGGCGTTTCGTTCGACAAACCGAAGGCGCGGATTTTGCCTTGCTTCACCAATTCGCCCAAAGCGTCGACGATTTCTTCAATCGGGGTAAACGCTTCGTTATCCGGCAAGTCGGCCACGCCCAATTTGCCAAAGAAATTCACCTTGCGCTCCGGCCAATGCAATTGGTACAAATCCAGGTAATCGGTGTTCAAGCGCTGCAAACCGGCATCGCAGGCTTCCAAAATTTGTGCGCGCGAAAAATCATTGCCGTTGCGGATATAGCTTCCCAAACGGTTGGCGCCGGTCGGACCGGCAATTTTACTGGCCAACACAAAATCATCGCGCTTGCCGCGTGCTTTGATCCATGAACCGATATAACGCTCGGTGGTGGCATACGTTTCCTTACCCGGCGGTACGGGATACATTTCCGCCGTATCGATGAAATTCACGCCGTTGGCCAAAGCGTAATCCAGCTGCTCATGGGCTTCTTGCTCGGTGTTTTGCTCGCCCCATGTCATGGTACCCAAACAGATTTTGCTCACTTCAATGCCGGTGCGTCCGAGTTTGCGCTGTTCCATAAGACTCCTTTCAAAATGTTTTCAGACGGCCTGATCATTGACTTTAAGGCCGTCTGAAAAATAAATTAATAATTGCGGCGGCGGAAGAAAAATGCACCATCGCTGTCGGCTTCCAAAATATAGCGGCCGGTTTGTACGGCAGCATAGCCTGATTTGTTTTCGGAATATGATTTCAAACCGGCATGACCAATCAGATAATCGGTCAGCTTTGCGCTGTCTTCCGCCACATTGTCCACCAGCTTGGCGAATAAAGTATGGCAAATTCCGCCTTTGGGCCAGCCGATGTTTTTACCGCCATCGGTTTCCATACATTTGCCGCGAATCATCTCCAAATCGTTGCTGCGCTCGCCGACGAGTCCGACTTGATTGCCATCACTCATACCGTCAATCGGGTAAACCGCGTTGGGCTTGCCGTCAACCGTTTTACCCGATTGAGCTGCCCCCAATGCTAAACCGTTAATCGCAGCTTCATCAATATATTTCACTTTAAACACAGGCTTCGGCGGCACACCGGCTTGGGCTTCATCGGCCGGTTTATCAGGCTGGCCGCCACAGGCCGCCAGCAGCAGTGGCAATAACAATAAGGCGTATTTCTGCATGATTTTTATCCTAACGATTCGGAATGATTCGGAAAATGTTATTATAGCCACCCTGTAATGGTTTTGATACCCACCAAGCCCACGAAAAACCCCATGATTTGGAACATTATTATCATCCACCTGCTCGGCATGATGAGCCCCGGCCCCGATTTTTTCTACATCGCCCGCACCGCCGCTTTACACGGCCGCAAAAATGCCGTGTTTGCCGTATTGGGCATCGTCACCGGTGTGATGTTTTGGGCCAGCGCTACCATGCTCGGCTTGTCGCTGCTGCTGAAAACCTTCCCCATGTTCAACAGCGTATTGATGTGTTTGGGCGGCAGCTATTTGATGTATTTGGGATGGAAAATGGTGAATGTGCGGCAAAACGCCGATTTCAGCAATGCCGAAGCCGCTGCGGTTGCTAAGCCTGCCACTCCGTTAAACGAAGCGAAAAAAGGATTGCTAATAAACCTTTCCAACCCCAAAATCGTGGTCTATTTCAGCAGCGTGATGTCGGCGGTGTTGGCAGACATCACCGAAACGTGGCAAATCGCCGGTGTCTTGCTGCTGCTTTGGGTGGAAACCATCGTTTTCTTCAGCGGTTTGGCGGTTTTGTTTTCCGGCCAAGCCGTGAAACGGTTTTACAGCCGCTACAGCCGCTATTTGGATAATTTTTCCGGTTTTTTTTTCCTATGCTTCGGTGGCTACTTGATTTATAAGGCTTTATTTCCCTAACTGATTCAAACGGGGCCGTCTGAAACATTCAGAGGGCCTTTTTATTTCGAATGAATATGTAAAGATATGCTATAAAACTTTGAATTTCCAAAGCTATTTGATACATTTAATTGATTTGACCACAACAATAATAAGGAGACGCGCAATGATTTGGTTTATCTTAGCCGCCACCCTGCTGATACTCGAGCTTTTCATCGGCACGATTTATCTGATGGTGGTGAGCGCTGCTTTATTCGGCGCAGGTTTGGTGGCATGGTTGACCGCCAACACCGTAGCCGCGATTCTAACCGCCGCCGTTTTATCTGCTTTAGGCATTTGGTGGGCGCGTGGTTGGATTCAAAAACACCGCAAACCGGATGAAATTGAAAACCTTGCCAATGATCTCGATGTCGGCCAAACCGTGCAGATTTCGCGCCATTTACACACCGATTATTACGAAGTGATATACCGCGGCACACATTGGCAGGCGCAGGCCTTAAATGCACTGGCCGCCACCACTGCGCAAACCGGCGTGATTACCGGCAAAAACGGCAATATTTTATTGATTCACTTACATTAATCCATTCACATTAAGGAATAAAATATGGAAATTTTATACAGCTTCCCGATTCTGATTTTGGCAGCGGTAATTGTATTCGGCTTCAAAGCCTTTGTGGTCGTGCCGCAGCAGGAAGCCTATGTGGTCGAGCGTTTGGGGCGTTTTCACAAAGTGCTCAATCCCGGTTTGAGCATTCTGGTTCCTTTTATCGACCGCGTGGCCTACAAACATACGTTAAAAGAAATTCCGCTGGATGTGCCGAGCCAAGTCTGTATCACGCGCGACAATACCCAGCTGACTGTCGACGGCATCATCTATTTCCAAGTCACCGACCCGACATTGGCTTCATACGGCACCAGCAACTACGTTATAGCCATCACCCAATTGGCGCAAACCACCCTGCGCTCGGTCATCGGCCGCATGGAATTGGATAAAACCTTTGAAGAGCGCGACGAAATCAATAGCATCGTTGTGGCGGCGCTGGACGAAGCAGCCACTTCTTGGGGCGTAAAAGTGTTACGTTACGAAATCAAAGACTTGGTTCCGCCGCAAGAAATTCTGCGCTCTATGCAGGCGCAAATCACCGCCGAGCGTGAAAAACGCGCCCGCATCGCCGAATCAGAAGGCCGCAAAATCGAGCAAATCAACTTGGCCAGCGGTCAGCGCGAAGCCGAAATCCAACAATCCGAAGGCGAAATGCAGGCGGCAATTAACGAATCACGCGGCCAAAAAGAAGCGCAAATCAACCGCGCCCAAGGTGAAGCCGAAGCCCTGCGCTTGGTGGCCGAAGCCAACGCCGATGCCATCCGCGCTGTCGCCGCTGCGTTGCAACACCCGGGCGGCAATGAAGCGGTGAATTTGAAAGTGGCCGAACAATATGTCGAAGCCTTCAGCAAACTGGCTAAAGAAAACAATACCTTGATTATGCCGGCCAACGTGGCAGATATCGGTAGCTTGGTTTCTGCAGGCTTGAAGATTGTGGAAGGAAATAAAAATTCTTCATCGATTTTGAAATAATCGTTTAATAAAAAGGCCGTCTGAAAAAATTATTTTCAGACGGCCTGAAACCTTTGCAAAAAAACCAAAACTCCCCTAAATTCCCCCTAAAGAATTCAGAGGCGTTTTTTTATGAGCAGCTTCTTCCACCAACAAGCCCGAATCAT
>NZ_JBHSPY010000001.1:336352-340633 GCF_042658245.1 Neisseria weixii | reverse complement strand
CAACAACGGCGGCGAACTGTTCGGCGACAGCACCGTATTGAAAGACGGCAGCAACGCCGCACACGGTTATGCCGCATTGGCCGAGTCCGATACCAATTCGGACGGCAAAGCCGATGCCCAAGATGCCGGCTTCGGCAAACTCAAGGTGTGGCGCGATTTGAATCAGGATGGCGTATCTCAGGAAGGCGAACTGTTTACCCTTGCCGAACTCAATATCCAATCTCTTGATGCCGCCTATCAGGATGTCAGCACCCGTTTGGGCAACGGCAACACCCTCGCCCAAAAAGGCAGCTACCCCCTTACCGGTGGCATGAACCGTAAAACGGGAAATTTTCTGCCGGTGGTAGATCATCTGCACAGTCGGTATGCCAATGAAAACAGAACCGTCTGCCATATCGTCTGAAACTTTTTTCAGACGATATGGTAGAATGTTTTGATTACTGTTTTTCTTTTTTAGATAACGTTTGATTTGTAATCATTACAATATAATCCGGATGGTTTATATTACTGGCTTTTAGTAAACAGGCTGATGTATAGGTCATCTAAAATATTGGGTTTGATAACTTAACCTACACTTACTGTAGTTTATTGAAAGAAATTTATATTAAACAAATAGGAAGCGTATGAAGAAAACAGAAGCAATAAAAAAATTTGATGCCTGGGTATATAAAAATAGAATAGCTATATTTTTCAATGTATTTAGCTCTGTAATATGTATTATTTTTGTTCTTTTATCTGGATTAGGAAGATTTAGTGATTCTCAAGAAAAAATAATTAAGATACCTGACGGAATCATTTATATACCTAAGTTTCAATCTAAAAACCCTTGGGTAAGTTTTATTTTTAATAAAAAAAAATATTCATTTTCATGCATAGATTTTAATTATCAAATGTGTAAGGAATTTCATAATCAAGAATTGTTGGGTTATAATGTATTATTTTTATTACCAGATTCTGATTATAAAACTACTTCAGGATTAATTTTAAATGGTGAATTTATCTCGGACAGTAATATCCATTTTTCAATTCATAATGACAAGGATAAATATTTAAATAGAGAAAAAAAATTTAGATATTTGGGTTTATTTTTCTATTACTTTAGTTGTATGTATTTTGTTATTATACTCTTATTAATTGCCAGAATTTTTTATATGGAATGTTTCTTAAATAAAACAGGAGTGAGCAAAAATGTCTAGTGCAAAGCAAGCTGCAGGTTATATTTTAGGTAATTACGGAACTATTAGTAATGCTACAAGTAATAGTATATCTTATGGTTCAAGTCAAAGAGGGACATCTGATCAAATAAGTGTTAGCCTTGGTGCGGGAAGTACAATTAGTGGTCAAATTGGTAATATCCGTGAAGCTGGTGGTCTAGCCAATTCTAGCGGGTTATCCCAATTCACAAAAGCAGCTGGATATATGGGAATAGCACAATTTGGTATTTCTTTAGCAAGTAAAGATGGTGATACATCTAAATTGACTTTGGGGGATTTAGCAACTCTTGGGGCAGGAATCGCAAGCCTAATTCCAGGAGGTCAGGTAGTAGCTGTTGCTTTTGCACTAGCTGGCGGGGCATATGCAATTTATGAAAGCAAGAATGGAGCAATCACGCTTGGCGATATAACAGATTATTGGTTTGATAAATTCAATGACCCAAAAAATTTCCAAGACTACCAAAACATCAACCGCGACGGCAAATACCACGTTTACGACCCGCTCGTTCTTGATTTGGACGGCGACGGCATCGAAACCGTCGGCACGCAGGGTTATTCGGGTGCATTGTTCGACCACGACAAAGACGGCATCCGCACATCAACGGGCTGGGTGGCTGCCGACGACGGTTTGCTGGTAATTGACCGCAATTCAGACGGCCTGATCAACAACGGCGGCGAACTTTTTGGCGACAGCACCGTATTGAAAGACGGCAGCAATGCCGCGCACGGCTATGCCGCATTGGCCGAGTCCGATACCAATTCGGACGGCAAAGTCGATGCCCAAGATGCGGGTTTCGACAAACTCAAGGTATGGCGCGATTTGAATCAGGACGGCGTATCTCAGGAAGGCGAACTGTTTGCCTTGGCCGAACTCAATATCCAATCGCTCGATGCCGCCTATCAGGATGTCAACACCCGCTTGGGCAATGGTAACACCGTTGCGCAGAAAGGCAGCTACACCCTGGTCGACGGCAGCAAGTGCGAAATGGGCGACCTGCTGTTGGCCAACGATACTTTGCACAGCCGCTATGCCGGTTCGGTAAAAATGACCGAAGAACAAATGCGGGCGGCGAACCTGCAGGGCATCGGCCGCTTACGCGATTTGCGCGAAGCGGCGGCATTGTCGCCCGATTTGGCGGAAACGCTCAAGGCTTATTCGGATGCGGAAACCAAGGCGGAGCAACAGGCTTTGCTGAACAAGCTGGTTCAGGAGTGGGCGAAAACCGATCCGGATTATCACGTCGGTTTCACTTTCTCTACCGCCATGATTCGAACTGCCAACGAAGGCGTTGCCCTTACACCTACTCAGGCCGGTTTGGTTCTGGGTTATTCCGTTCCGCAAGAATATTTGGACAAAATCCAGCACTACCGCCAAAAAGTCGCCACACTCGACGCGTTCTCCGGCGAAAAATCACGCGTGATGTTCAGCATGAACGATACCGAAACCAAGCGCATTTTCTCGGTTATCGACAAGGCATACGATTCGCTTAATAAAAATGTCTACCAGGCACTGTTGTTTCAAACCCGTTTACAGCCGTATTTGAACGAAATCGGTTTGAGAATCGAAAACGGCGGATTCGTATTGGACTACAGCGGTGTGGCAGCCAAGTTCGGCAATGTTTTTGCTGAAAACCCTGAAAAAGCGTTTGTGGATTTGGGGGAGTTTATTGCTTACAGTACAACAACCGGCAATGTGACCGAATTGTCGTCACTGATGGCGCAATACGCCAAAGCAGCTGTTGAAAACGGCACTTTTGAACAGTATGCGCAGATACTGGGTACGGAAACACTGGCGAAGCTGGGACATAAACTCGGTGGCGATACCGAAGACCGGTTAAATGGTAATGATTTGGCTAATTTGTTGCTTGGTGGCAAAGGCGATGACTATCTCAGTGGCAATAACGGCAACGATATTCTGGACGGCGGAGAAGGAGACGATACGCTGGAGGGCGGTCCGGGTTCGGACATTCTGAACGGTGGGGCGGGCAACGACAAACTGTACGGTGGCGGCAGTGAAGCCGACACTTATGTCTTTGCCAAAGGCCACGGACGGGATATTGTTTCCGATTCGGGTTGGAAAACCGAACACACCGATACCTTACGCTTCGAGGGTGCGAACTTTGCCGACGCGGTATTTACCCGCAACGGTAATGATTTGGTTGTCAAAGCCTACGGCGGTGAAGACGGCGTAACCGTATCGGGCTATTTTAACAGCAGCAGCTATCGCTACTACGATTTCGCCTTCGACGACAAAACCGTTACCGCCCAAGACATGGCGGATATAAAGGTTGAAGGTGTCGGTACGGACGGAAACGAAAGCCTCTACGGCTGGGATACCGTTGACGTCCTCGACGGCGGCGAAGGTAACGATACGCTCTACGGTTACAACGGTAACGATATCCTGCGCGGCGGTTTGGGTAATGATTATGTGAACGGCGGCGAGGGTAATGACCTGATCGAAGGAGGCCAAGGAAACGACAGTCTCCACGGCGATAACGGTAACGATACCCTGAACGGCGGAGAAGGCGGTGACGAACTGCACGGCGGTTCGGGCAGCGACATTTTGAACGGCGGCGAAGGTGACGACAAACTGTACGGTGGCAATGGCCGCGATGTTTTAAAAGGTGGCGCGGGCAATGATTACTTGGAAGGCGGCACTTACGAAGCCGATACCTACGTCTTCGCCAAAGGCCACGGACGGGATACGGTTTCCGATTACGGCAATAAAGCCGAGCATACTGATACCCTGCGTTTCGAGGGTGCGAACTTTGCCGACGCGGTATTTACCCGCAACGGCAATGATTTGGTTATCAAAGCCTACGGCGGTGAAGACGGCGTAACCGTATCGGGCTATTTTAACAGCAGCAGCTATCGCTACTACGATTTCGCCTTCGACGACAAAACCGTTACCGCCCAAGACATGGCGGATATAAAGGTTGAAGGTGTCGGTACGGACGGAAACGAAAGCCTCTACGGCTGGGATACCGTTGACGTCCTCGACGGCGGCGGAGGTAACGATACGCTCTACGGTTACAACGGTAACGATATCCTGCGCGGCGGTTTGGGT